>NZ_JBGWAB010000185.1:0-11971 GCF_041862025.1 Streptomyces sp. AB3(2024) | reverse complement strand
GTACGCCACCACGCCGCGGGCGCACGGGCGGCCGTCCTGCGACCCCGGGGCGGCGCCCGCGCCGACGCGGGGGCCGGGGCCACCGGCCCCGCCCCCCGTACCGCCGCGGCTAGCGGATCGGCATGCCGGAGAGCGTCCGCGCGATCACCAGGCGCTGGATCTCGCTCGTCCCCTCGAAGATCGTGTAGATGGCCGCGTCGCGGTGCATCCGCTCCACCGGGTACTCCCGGGTGAAGCCGTTGCCGCCGAGGATCTGCACCGCCTGCGCGGTGACCTTCTTGGCCACCTCGCTCGCGTACAGCTTCGACATCGAGCCCTCCGCCGCGGTGAAGGGCCGGCCGGCGACCGCCATCCACGAGGCGCGCCACACCAGCAGCCGGGCCGCGTCGATCTGCGTGCGCATGTCCGCGAGCTGGAAGGCCACGCCCTGGTTGTCGATGATCGGGCGGCCGAACTGGGTGCGGGTCTTCGCGTAGTCGAGGGCGACCTCGTACGCGGCGCGGGCCGTGCCGACCGCCATTGCCCCGACCGCGGGCCGGGAGGCCTCGAAGGTGGCCATCGCGGCGTTCTTCACCCGCTCGCCGCCGCCGGCCGCCGCCCGCTCGCGGGCCCGCGCCAGGCGCTCGTCGAGCTTCTCCTTGCCGCCGAGCAGGCAGGACCCGGGCACCCGTACGTCCTCCAGGACCACTTCCGCGGTGTGCGAGGCGCGGATGCCGTGCTTCTTGAACTTCTGGCCCTGCGAGAGACCGGGAGTGGCCGGCGGCACGATGAAGGAGGCGTGCCCCTTGGTGCCGAGCTCCGGGTCGACCACGGCGACGACGATGTGGACGTTGGCTATGCCGCCGTTGGTCGCCCAGGTCTTGGTGCCGTTGAGCACCCACTCGTCCTTGGCCTGGTCGTACACGGCCCGGGTGCGCATCGCGCCGACGTCGGATCCGGCGTCCGGCTCGGAGGAGCAGAAGGCGGCGACCTTCACGTCGTCCGGGGTGCCGTACATCTGCGGGATCCAGGTGCCGATCTGCTCCTCGGTGCCGTTGGCGACGACGCCGATGGCCGCGAGTCCGGTGCCCACGATCGACAGGGCGATGCCCGCGTCGCCCCAGAAGAGCTCCTCCATGGCCATCGGGACGCCGAGGCCCGTGGGGTCGAAGAACTGCTGGGCGTAGAAGTCCAGGGAGTAGATGCCGACCTTGGCGGCCTCCTGGATGACGGGCCACGGAGTCTCTTCGCGCTCGTCCCATTCCGCGGCCGCGGGCCTGATCACGTCCGCGGCGAAGCCGTGGATCCAGTCGCGGACCTGCTTCTGGTCCTCGTTGAGCTCCATGGTGAACTCCGCCATGTCCCCTCCAGCTGTCTCACACCGCCACCGGCAGACCCACGTCCGCGAGTTACTGCGGGTAACCTGAACAATGGCCACAGTGTGTTACCGGCCGGTAAGCACTGTCAAGCGACGCCGATTCGATCGCGAGGGTGTGCGGGGTGTTACGTTGCGTGGGCGTCACGCACCATCGCAAGGGCGGGGAGAGAAACACGTCATGCACACCACTGCGCAGGCCGGTGAGCCGGGAGCGGCCGAACGCCGTCGGCGGGAGCTTCTGGAGGCGGCGGACCGCGTCGTGCTGCGGGACGGACCCAAGGCCTCGATGAACGCCATCGCCGCCGAGGCGGGCATCACGAAGCCCATCCTCTACCGGCACTTCGGCGACAAGGCGGGGCTCTACCAGGCCCTCGCGGTCCGGCACACCGACGCCCTGCTGGACTCGCTGCGGGCCGCCCTCGACGCGCCCGCCGAACGGCGCCGCCGGGTGGAGGCCACCCTCGACACCTATCTCGCCGCCATCGAGGCCCGGCCCCAGGTGTACCGGTTCCTGATGCACCCGGCCGAGGACTCGCAGAGCACCGAGCGCGGCTTCGACGTGGGCCTGCACTCGGCCCCGCTGCTGCGCCGGCTCGGCGAGGAACTGGCCCAGGTCATCGGCGAACGGGTCGACCTCGGACCGGGCGGCGAACGCACGGCCCGGATCTGGGGCCACGGCATCGTCGGCATGATGCACGCGGCCGGGGACTGGTGGCTCGGCGAACGCCCCTGCGGCCGGGCCGAGCTGGTGGCCGGCCTCACGGACCTGCTCTGGGGCCGGCTCGCCACCGCGGGCAACCGCGTGGACGGCCCCGGGTTCTAGTTCCCGTCGTCGCCGGCGGGGCCCCACGGCGCCTTGCGGATGGCCCGGCGCAGCCGGCGGGCGCGCAGCCCGGTCACCCGGTCCGCGTACACGGTGCCGTCGAGGTGGTCGCACTCGTGCTGGAGGCACCGGGCGAAGAACCCGGTGCCCTCGATCCGTACCGGGGACCCGTCCGAGGTCACCCCCTCGACGACCGCCCGGTCGAAGCGGACGGTGCCCGCCTCCAGGCCCGGCAGGGACAGACAGCCCTCCGGGCCGCGGAACTCGTCCCCGTCGGCGAGGACCAGACGCGGATTGACGACGTGGCCGACGTGGCGGACGTCATCGTCGTCGGGGCAGTCGTAGACGAAGACCCGTTGTCCGACGCCGACCTGGTTCGCGGCGAGGCCGACGCCCTGGGCGGCGTACATCGTGGCGAACATGTCCTCGATGAGACGGTCGAGTTCGGGGCCGAAGGCGGTGACCTCCGCGCAGGCGGAACTGAGCACCGGATCACCCAGCAGGCTCATGGTGCGGACGAGTCCGGTGGTACCGGGGATGGGGCGCTGTCGCATGGCCGTAAGGGTACGACGGGCGAATATATGAGGAGATCCGCGGCGTCCCTGGGGCGCCGCGGTCAAGGCCCCGGCCGCTACTGGATAGGCTGGGGCCGACCGACGCAAGGAGGACAAGGGACGATGGCAGGCAACACGGAGCCGCTTTCGCCGCGGGCCAAGCTGGCCGTTACGGCGGGCAAGGCCGCGGCGGCGGTGTCGCGGGCCGCGGGACGCGGAAGCGGATCGGTAATCGGTGGCAAGGTCGCACTCAGGCTGGACCCCGATCTTCTCGGCGCGCTGGCGCAGCATCTCGATGTCGTCCTCGTCTCCGCGACGAACGGCAAGACCACGACGACCCGCCTGATCGCGGAGGCCCTGCGGGCCAGCGGTCCGGTCGTCTCGAACGCGCTGGGCGCCAACATGCCGGCGGGCATCACCTCCGCCCTGGCCGGCGGTTCGGACGCCAAGTACGGCGTCATCGAGGTCGACGAGAAGTACCTGGCCGGGGTGGCCCGGGACGTCACCCCCAAGGTGATCGCCCTGCTGAACCTCTCCCGCGACCAGCTGGACCGCGCGGCCGAGACCCGCATGCTCGCCGAGAAGTGGCGCGAGGGCCTCCAGGGCTCCAAGGCCGTGATCGTGGCGAACTGCGACGACCCGCTGATCGTGTGGTCGGCGTCGTCCTCGCAGAACGTGGTGTGGGTGGCGGCCGGCCAGGAGTGGAAGGACGACGCCTGGTCGTGCCCCTCCTGCGGCGGCGTCATGCAGCGACCGGGCGATGACTGGTTCTGCGGCGAGTGCGGCTTCCGCCGCCCCACCCCGAGCTGGGTGCTCTCCGGCGACCACGTGCTCGACCCGCACGGCAGCGCATGGCCGATCCACCTCCAGCTGCCGGGCCGCGCGAACAAGGCCAACGCCGCCACCTCGGCCGCCGTGGCCGCGGTGTTCGGCGTGCCCCCGCAGGTCGCGCTGGAGCGCATGTACCAGGTCCAGGCCGTGGCCGGCCGCTACGACGTGGTGAACTTCATGGGCCGTGAGCTGCGGCTGCTGCTCGCGAAGAACCCGGCGGGCTGGCTCGAAACGTTTTCGCTGATCGACCCGCCGCCCACGCCGGTGATCCTTTCGGTGAACGCGCGCGGCGCCGACGGCACGGACACGTCCTGGCTGTGGGACGTGGACTACCCGCGCCTCGCCGGCCACCCGATCTTCGTGATCGGCGACCGCAAGCTGGACCTCGCGGTCCGCCTGGAAGTGGCCGGTCTGGACTTCCGGGTCTGCGAGACCATCGACGAGGCCGTGCAGCTGGCCCCGCCCGGTCAGATCGAGCTGATCGCCAACTACACCGCCTTCCAGGACGTGCGCCGCCGCGTCGGCAACTAGCACCCCGTCAGAACCGCAGAGGACAAGAGCATGAGCGACAACAGCCTGCGTCTGGTGTGGGTCTACCCGGACCTGCTCAGCACGTACGGAGACCAGGGCAACGCCCTCGTGGTGGAGCGCCGGGCGCGCCAGCGCGGCCTGGACGTGCAGCGCGTGGACGTGCGCAGCGACCAGCCCATCCCCACCTCGGGCGACATCTACCTGATCGGTGGCGGCGAGGACCGGCCGCAGCGGCTGGCCGCGGAGCGGCTGCTGCGCGACGGCGGCCTGGAGCGCGCCGTCTCGAACGGGGCGATCGTCTTCTCCGTGTGCGCCGGGTACCAGATCCTCGGCAAGGAGTTCGTCAACGACATGGGCCAGCGCCAGGAGGGGCTGGGCCTGCTGGACGTCGTGACCGTGCGCGGCGAGGGCGAGCGGTGCGTCGGCGACGTGCTGGCGGACATCGACCCGCGCCTGAACCTGCCGCCGCTGACGGGCTTCGAGAACCACCAGGGCGTCACGCACCTGGGCCCGACGGCCAAGCCCTTCGCCCGGACCCGGCTGGGCCGCGGCAACGGCACCGGCGACGGCACCGAGGGCGCGTACAGCGACACCGTCTTCGGCACGTACATGCACGGACCCGTGATGGCCCGCAACCCGCTGATCGCGGACCTGCTGCTGAAGCTGGCCCTCGACGTGAACGCGCTGCCGCCCCTGGACGACCGCTGGTACGAGGCCCTGCGCAACGAGCGCATCGCGGCGGCCACGCAGCCCGCGTAGCCCCGCCCGGCGCCCGCCGTACCGTCCGTCGGCCCGGATCCCCCAGGGGGTCCGGGCCGACGTCCGTTCGTACGATTGCCGTGCCCAGCATGTGGAGGATGGTTCAGTCCACCGGGAATCCGCTTGTAGGCTGGCAGCTAGTTCCAACCGGACGACGTGGTCCGGTCGTCGGCCCACGTTGCAAAGGTTCTTCCTGCCATGCGCATTGGTGTGCTCACTTCCGGCGGCGACTGCCCCGGCCTCAATGCCGTCATCCGTTCCGTCGTGCACCGCGCCGTGGTCGACCACGGCGACGAGGTCATCGGCTTCCACGACGGCTGGCGCGGCCTGCTGGAGTGCGACTACCGCAAGCTCGACCTCGACGCCGTGGGCGGCATCCTGGCCCGCGGCGGCACCATCCTCGGCTCCTCCCGCGTCCAGCCCGCGCACCTGCGCGACGGTGTGGAACGGGCCCGGGGGCACGTCGCCGACCTCGGCCTGGACGCGATCATCCCGATCGGCGGCGAGGGCACCCTGAAGGCCGCCAACCTGCTCGCGCAGGGCGGGCTGCCGATCGTCGGCGTGCCGAAGACCATCGACAACGACATCGCCTCGACGGACGTCACCTTCGGTTTCGACACGGCCGTGGGCGTCGCCACCGAGGCCCTGGACCGGCTGAAGACCACCGCCGAGTCCCACCAGCGAGTGATGGTCGTGGAGGTCATGGGCCGCCACACCGGCTGGATCGCCCTGCACTCGGGCATGGCGGCGGGCGCGCACGCGATCGTCGTGCCGGAGCGCCCCTTCGACATCGAGGAGCTGACGGCGATCGTCGGCGAGCGCTTCTCGGCGGGCAAGCGGTTCGCGATCGTCGTGGTCGCCGAGGGCGCCAAGCCCGCTCCGGGCTCCTCGATGGCCGTCGAGGAGGGCGGTACGGACATGTACGGCCACGAGCGGTTCGCCGGGATCGGCAACCGGCTCGCCGTCGAGCTGGAGGCGCGGCTCGGCAAGGAGGCCCGGCCGGTCATCCTCGGCCACGTCCAGCGCGGCGGCACCCCCACCGCCTACGACCGCGTCCTCGCCACCCGCTTCGGCTGGCACGCGGTGGAGGCGGCGCACCGGGGCGAGTTCGGGATGCTGACGGCGCTGCGCGGCACCGACATCGTGATGGTGCCGCTGGCCGAGGCCACGTCGACCCTGAAGACCGTTCCGTCGGACCGGTACGAAGAGGCACAGAACGTCCTGTGATGTTTCCCCCCTGCTGAGTGCCGGCCCCCCCCCCCCCCCCCCCCCCCCCCCCCCCCACACCCACCCCCACACCCCCGCCGCCCCCCCCCCCCCCCGCCCCCCCCCCCCCCCCCCCCCCCCCCGGCGGGGCCCCCCCCACTACTGTGGTGGAGCGCCACAGTCAAGGGAGTGAACAGATGGATCACAGCGGTCACGGCATGGACATGGACATGGACATGAACATGGACCTGCCGCCGTTCACCCTCGGGCGCGGGCTGGAGTTCTCCTTCGACGCCTTCTTCCTGTTCGGCTCCCTGCTGGGCCTGGCCCTGTACGGGTGGGGCGTGCTGCGCCTGCGCCGGCGCGGGGACGCCTGGCCGGTGGGCCGGACGGTCGGGTTCGTCACGGGCGTGCTGACCGTGGCGCTGGTCATGTGCACCAAGCTGAACGACTACGGCATGGTCATGTTCAGCGTCCACATGGTCCAGCACATGGTGATCAGCATGATCAGCCCGATCCTGCTGCTGCTGGGCGCGCCGTTCACGCTGGCGCTGCGCGCGCTGCCGCCCGCCGCCCGCGGCAGCAAGGGCCCCCGCGAGCTGCTCCTGATGCTGCTGCACAGCCGGTACATGCGGATCATCACGCACCCGGCCTTCACCATCCCGATGTTCATCGCCAGCCTCTACGGCCTGTACTTCACCCCGCTCTTCGACTTCCTCATGGAGTCGAAGACCGGCCACATCGCGATGATGGTCCACTTCCTCGCGGTCGGCCTGATCTTCTTCTGGCCGATCATGGGCGTGGACCCGGGCCCGCACCGCCCGGGATACGTGATGCGGATGCTGGAGCTCTTCGCGGGCATGCCCTTCCACGCCTTCTTCGGTATCGCCCTGATGATGGCGAGCGAGCCGATGATCAAGACGTATCAGAACCCGCCGGCCTCCCTCGGCATCGATCCGCTGCTGGACCAGCAGTGGGGCGGCGGCATCGCCTGGGCGTTCAGCGAGATCCCCTCGGTGCTGGTGCTGATCGCGCTGGTCTACCAGTGGTACCACTCGGAACAGCGCGCGGCGAAGCGCTCCGACCGGGCCGAGGAGCGCAACGGCGACCAGGAGCTGGAGGCGTACAACGCGTACCTCGCCTCCCTCCAAGGGCGCGGCCAGTAGCGCTCGGGCCGCCCCAGGCGCCACCATGGGGCATGACCGGATCCGTTAAGGCGATGGCGGTGACGACCTTCGCCGCCCTGGTGGCCGTCTCCGCGTACTCCGTGGCGCTCGGCAGCAACGGCTGGCTGTGGTTCGGCTGGGTGGTGCTGGGCCTGCTGACCCTGGGGATGGCCGCCGTCGGCAGCGCCTGAGCGGGCCGCGTACGCCTCGCTCCCGGTCGGACGCGGAGCGACCGTCGGGCGAAGGGAAGCACCGGGTGTTCTACCACTTGCTCAAGCACGTGCTGCTCGGACCGTTGCTGCGGATGCTGTTCCGGCCGCGGATCGAGGGGCTGGAGAACATCCCCGCGGAGGGGGCCGCGATCGTCGCGGGCAACCACCTGTCCTTCTCCGACCACTTCCTGATGCCCGCGATCCTGAAGCGCAGGATCACCTTCCTGGCGAAGGCGGAGTACTTCACCGGGCCCGGCCTCAAGGGCCGGCTGACCGCCGCGTTCTTCCGCAGCGCCGGCCAGATCCCGGTGGACCGCTCCGGCAAGGACGCGGGTCAGGCGGCGCTGCGGGAAGGGCTCGGGGTGCTCGCCCGGGGCGAGCTGCTCGGGATCTACCCGGAGGGCACGCGCTCGCACGACGGGCGGCTCTACAAGGGCAAGGTCGGGGTGGCGGCGATGGCCCTCGGCGCCGGGGTGCCGGTGGTGCCGTGCGCGATGGTCGGCACCTTCGAGATCCAGCCGCCCGGCCGGAGGATCCCGAAGATCCGGCGGGTGACGATCCGCTTCGGCGCACCGATGGAGTTCTCCCGCTACGCGGGCATGGAGCGGGAGCGGGCCGTCCTGCGCGCGGTCACGGACGAGATCATGTACGCGATCCTCGGCCTCTCGGGCCAGGAGTACGTGGACCGGTACGCCGCCGAGGTCAAGGCCGAGGAGGAGGAGAAGCGGAAGAAGGCCCGGCGCGGACCGCGCTGAGCCTTCTCCCTCGTCACTTCTCCGGGTCCTTAACGGACGGCCGGGAGCTCCTCACGCACCGCGAGCCCGTCGGCCGGGGCCTGGGCGAGCGACTTGGCGGCGGCCGGGGCCGGCGCCACCGGGGTGGCGTGCGGACCGCACTTGACGTCCTGCGCGTCGACCTTGCCGGTCAGCAGGTAGGCGTCCACGCGGGTGTTGATGCAGGGGTTGACCAGGCTGGTCACACCGTGCGAGCCGGCGTTCTGCTCGGTGATCAGACGCGAACCGGCCAGGCGGCGGTGCAGCTCGACACCACCCTCGTACGGGGTGGCCGCGTCACGCTCGGACTGGACGATCAGGACCGGCGCGATACCGCGCTTGGCACCGACCTCGATCGGGGTGCTCTGCTTGGACTTCCAGGTCGCGCAGGGCAGGTTCATCCAGGCGTTCGACCAGGTCAGGAAGGGGTACTTCTTGTGGAGCGCGGTGTTGTCGCGGTCCCACTTGGCCCAGCTGGTCGGCCACTTGGCGTCGGCGCACTCGACCGCGGTGTAGACGGCGTTGCCGTTCTCCGAGGCGATGTTGCCCGCGATGTCGGACATGTCGGGGGCGACGGCGTCGATCAGCGGCTTCTCGTCACCGGCGGCCCAGGCGCTGAACGCCTGCGCGACCGGCACCCAGGAGGAGTCGTAGTACGGCGCCTTCTGGAAGAAGCCGAGCAGCTCGTTCGGACCGGCCACGCCGCCGAGCGGGTTGGCCTTGGCCTTGCCGCGCAGCTCCAGCCACTTGGCCTCGACCTTGGCGCGGGTGTCGCCGAGGTGGAAGGAGGCGTCGTTCTTGGCGACCCAGTCCTCCCAGTCGTTCCAGCGCATCTGGAAGGCGACGTCCTGCTCCAGGTTGGCCTGGTACCAGATGTTGTCCTGCTTGGGGTTGACCACGCTGTCGACGATCATGCGGCGCACGTGGCTCGGGAAGAGGGTCGCGTAGACCCCGCCCAGGTAGGTGCCGTAGGAGACGCCGAGGTAGTTCAGCTTCTGCTCACCGAGGGCGGCCCGGATGACGTCCAGGTCGCGCGCGGTGTTGGGAGTGGTCATGTGCGGCAGCATCTCGCCGCTGCGCTCCTTGCAGCCGTCCGCGTACTCGGCGGCGAGCTTGCGCTGGGCGCGCTTGTCGGCCTCGTTGGACGGGACCGGGTCGGCCTTGGGGGCCTTGACGAACTCCTGCGGGTCGATGCAGGAGATCGGCGCGGAGTGGCCGACGCCGCGGGGGTCGAAGCCCACGAAGTCGTAGGCCTTCGAGGTGTTGACCCACAGCGGGCTCTTGTTCACGATCCGGAGCGGGAAGCGCATGCCGGAGCCACCCGGGCCACCCGGGTTGTAGACGAGCGCGCCCTGGCGCTCCTCCTTGGTGCCGGTGCTCACGGCGCGGTCGACCGCGAGGTCGATGGTCTTGCCGAAGGGCTTGGTGTAGTCGAGCGGAACCTTGACCCAGCCGCACTGGACCGGCTTCGCGAAGCCCCAGTCGGCAGGACAGTCCTTCCAGTCGATGCCGGCGCGCGCGGCGCGGGCGGCGGCGATCTGGGCGCCGACCGCTTCCGCGGCCCCGTTGTCCCGGCCGGCCGAAGCCGCCGAGGCGGACGGCGCGAGCAGCAGGCCCGCCGCCAGTGCGCCGGTGATCAAAGTGGCAGCGCTCCCCAGCGCCGCAGTACGTATCACGTGGTTGTTCCCCCTGCTCATGTGCCGCCGTGGGCGGCCGGATTCGGTCGAGTTCGGTCGTCGGCGTGCAAGGGGGATCCTTTCGCCTGACCTATACCCAACAACAGAGCAAGGTCGAGTTCTTTGCCAACCCGATAACCGGAAACGGGTGTACCGCTGAGCGGTGTCCCATTCGCCCCGAGTATGACCCGCCGTCACCACCCGTACGCGCGGGCCGCCTCGTCCAGCAGCTCGCGCAGCCGCAGTGCGTCCGGGGCCAGGGCCGTCACGAGCACCGCGGGACCCGCCAGCGGGGTGGCCGCCGCGAACTCCCCGAGCACCCGCGCCCCGGGCGGGTCGGCTTCGAACCGCGGGTCCACCACCAGCAACTGGCCGAGCGCCCGGTGGCCCGCGATGCCCGCCGGGCCGTCCCAGCCCCCGGGGGCGCCGGGTCCGCAGGACAGTTCCTGGTCCAGCAGGGGCCGGCCGCCCCGGGTGACCGTGAGCCGGGCGCGCAGCGTACCGGGGGCCTCTCCGCTACGCCCCAGCACCTGTTCCTCACGGAGCATCAGCCGGGCGGTGGGCGCCAGTTCGGCCCGGGTGCGCACGCGCAGGTCGCTGCCGCGCACGGAGACCAGCTGCTCCGGGAGCCAGCGCACCGCCGCGTCCTCGGCGAGCGAGAGGCGTACGTCGTACCGCGCGGGCTCGCCGCCCCGGCCGGGCAGGGCCAGGGTGGCGGCCGCCGAGCGCAGGGCGAGCCGGGCGCCCGGCCCCGCGTCGGCCTCCACCGTGAGGTGGTCGCCGCCGAGGGGGGCGCTCATCGCGCCGACCAGCATCACCCCGGCCTCGGCGCCCTCGTCCCGGGTCCGGCGCAGGGCCAGCGGCCCCTCCCCGGCCAGCAGGGGCAGGGCGGTGCCGCCGCGCCCGTCGCGGACGGCGCCGATCCGGGCGGTGGCCCGCAGTCCGGCCGGGGGCGCCGGGGCGGTGGCGGGGGCCGCGGCGGTCACCGTACGACCCAGGCGGCGATCCGCTCGCGCACCCAGGCGGCCACCGGGGCCACTCCCTCGGTGCCGCGCAGGGACTGGAAGGCGACGGGCAGTTCCCCGCGCTGGGCGGCCGCGTCCCGGGCCATCCGCTCCAGGTCGGAGCCGACGTGCGGGGCGAGGTCGGTCTTGTTGACGACCAGCAGGTCTGCGGTGGTGACGCCGGGGCCGCCCTTGCGCGGGATGTCGTCGCCGCCGGCCACGTCGATGACGAAGATCTGGGCGTCGACCAGACCGCGGGAGAAGGTGGCGGTGAGGTTGTCGCCGCCGGACTCGACGAGGATCAGGTCGAGCGGTCCCACGCTGTCCTCCAGCTCCTCGACGGCCTCCAGGTTCGCGGAGATGTCGTCGCGGATGGCGGTGTGCGGGCAGGCCCCGGTCTCGACGGCGCTGATCCGCTCGGGCGGCAGGACCGCCTCGCGGAGCAGGAACTCGGCGTCCTCACGGGTGTAGATGTCGTTGGTGACGACGGCCATGGACAGCTCGGCGCGCAGGGCCCGGCAGAGCGCGGCGACGGTCGCGGTCTTGCCGGAGCCGACGGGCCCGCCGAGTCCGATGCGCAGGGCGCGGCGGGTGCCGTCGGCGCGGTGCGGGTCCGCGCTGTGGGTGTGGCGCTGCGGGTAGGTCACGTCGTGGTCGAGGTGCACGGGGTCTCCTGGGAAGTGGTGTGGGCGGCCGGCCGGGGCGCGGTGCGCTCAGGAGGCGAAGAGGCGGACCGGCCAGTCGGCATGGACCTGCGCCGCGATCTCCAGCAGGGGCGAGGAGGGGGCGGGCAGCGCGTCCGTGCCCTCGGTACGGGCGAGCAGGGCGGCCTCGGCGGCCAGGGCGGCCACGGCGTCGAGCTCGGGTGCCAGCCGCGCCAGCACCGCGCTGGCCTCGAAGGGGTCCAGGCCGAGCAGCCGGACCGTCGCGGTCGCCGGACCGCTGACGCTCTCGTACGCCGCCACGTGGGCGGCGTCGAGCGCCCCGAGCCCGGCCGCCCGGGCGGCGGTCCCGAGCACCACGGGCTGGTGCGCCCCGCGCGGGAAGGCCGCGGCCAGCGCGTCGAGCGCGGGGTCGGG
>NZ_JBGWAB010000184.1:0-11990 GCF_041862025.1 Streptomyces sp. AB3(2024) | reverse complement strand
CCCCGGGCGGCCCCCCGGGCGCGCCCGCCGGCGCGGCGGGCGCCGGGGTGGCGATCCCGGCCGTCCCTTCCTCGCGCTCCGGATCCGCACCGCGGGCCATCGCACCGGCGCCGTCGGTCGTCGCTGTCATGGCTTCCCCTTAGAACAGTGTCCTCTGCTGTGCTGGGGTCTGCCGTCGGCCGGTGCGCGCTAGCAGGTGGCGGCGCCGGCCGGCGACTCGCGCTTCATATCCGCTGCCGGGTGGCGATCACCTCTTGCGCACGACGACGAAGTCGGCGAGGGCGACGAGCTGGTCCCGTACCCGCTGCGGCATGTTCACGTCGTCCAGGGCCCGGATCGCCACCGCGTGCTGGCGCCGGGCCTCGTCGGCGGTCCACTGCCGGCCGCCCGCCGCGTCGATGAGCGCGGCGCGGTGGGCGAACTCCTCCTCGGAGAAGTTCTCGAAGTCGTTGCTCTTGGCGTCGGCGGCGAGCAGCCGGGCGAGTTCCTCGCAGGCGGGTCCGCCGGCGGCGAGGGCGGCGACCACGGGCAGGGACTTCTTGCGCTGGCGCAGGTCGCTCCAGGTCTGCTTGCCGGTGGCCTCCGGGTCGCCCCAGATGCCGAGGAGGTCGTCGACGGCCTGGAAGGCGAGGCCGAGGTGGTAGCCGTACTCCTCCAGCTTGTCGGCGGTGCGGTCGTCGGCGCCGCCCAGGACGGCGCCGATGGAGACCGCGCAGGCGAGCAGGGCGCCCGTCTTGTTGCCCTCCATCTCCAGGCACTCCTCGACGCTGACGCTCTCGCGGTGCTCGTAGGAGATGTCCTGGGCCTGGCCGTCGATGAGCTTGCGGCTGGCGGTGGTCAGGCGGGGGGGCGCCCGGCCCCCCCCGCCCGGGGCCCCCTCCAGCCGGTCCCCGGTGGGGCCGGGGCAGAGGGCGTCGCCGACGAGGATAGCCAGCGCCGGTCCGTGGACCTTCCAGACCGTGTCGCGGTGGCGGCGCTGTTCGTCGCCGTCCATCAGGTCGTCGTGCAGCAGCGAGAAGTTGTGGACGAGCTCCACGGCGACGGCGCCCGGGATGCCGACCTCCGCGGAGGCTCCGGCGGCCTCGGCGGAGAGCAGGGCGAGGGCGGGCCGGACGGCCTTGCCCCCGTCGCCGTCCGCCGCGTTGCCCTGGGCGTCGATCCAGCCGAAGTGGTAGGCGGCGACCGTGTCCATGGGCGCCGCGAGCCGGTCTACGGCGGCGCGGAGCACGGGGGTCGACAGCGTGCGGCCGCGTTCCAGGAGGGCGAGCGTGTCCGCCTGCTCCCCGCCGGCCGTGCCCACACTGGCAGCCGTGTTCTCGACGGCCGGGTTCCCCGGGTTCACTGGCTCTCCTCTGGTTCCTGTACGTGCTGTGCCGGTTGTGCTGGTGGTCGTGGTCGTCATGCCGCCTCCCACGGAGGACGTCCGGCGGGACGGCCCAGGGCGGCGAGTGCCGCCCCGGCCGCACCGGTGCCGCTGCGGACCGCGCTCTCCATGGTCGCGGGCCAGCCGGTGGCGGTCCACGCACCGGCGAGATAGAGGCCCGGCGTGTCGGTCCGGTTGCCGGGGCGCAGCCGTCCGACGCCCGGACTCGGGGCGAAGGTGGCGGTGCGTTCCCGGGTGACGAAGAAGTCGCGCACCTTCGCGCCGCGGGCGGCGGGCAGCAGCCGCTCCAGTTCCGGCAGGTACTTGGCGCGCAGGACGGACACCGGTTCGTCGATGTCGTCCTGGGCCACCGACTGGGACAGGGCCAGGTACTGGCCGCCGTCGGTCAGGCCGGAGGAGTCGGTGCGGTCGAAGACCCACTGGACCGGGGAGCCCAGGGCGGCGAAGAAGGGCTGCCTGAGCACCTTGCGGTCGTAGACGACGTGGACGTTGAGGATGGGCGCGGTGCCGATGTCGAGGAGCTTGTCGGGGTCGGCCAGCGCCCCGGGCGGGAGCAGCCCGTGGGCCTCGCGCTGCGGGACGGCGAGGACGACGGTGCCCGCCGCGAGGGACTCCTCCTCGGTGTCGACCCGCCAGTTCCCGTCGTCGGTACGGGAGACGCAGGTGACCCGGGTGCGCACTTCGGTGCGCACCTCGGCCGCGTCCAGGGCCTTGCGGGCGAGGGTGTCGTGGAGGTCGCCGAGCGGGACCCGGGCCCAGCCGATGTCGGCGGCGCCGTTCTCGGAGAGCAGGCCGGTCTTGAAGACCATGGCGGCCAGGCCCAGCGAGGACTGGTCGGCGGTGGCGTTGAGGGTGGCGATGCCGACAAGGTCCCAGAGGGCCTCGACGGTGCGCGGGGACTGCCCGTAGCGGGCGAGCCAGGTGGCGAAGTCCAGGCCGTCGAGCGCCGGGTCGGCCGGGTCGAGGCGGCGCAGGGCGAGGGCGGCGCGTCCCACGCTGGCCCGCTCGGCGAGCGAGAGGTGCGGGTAGGTGGCCAGGGAGGCGGCCAGGTGCAGGGGGACGGGCAGGGCGCTGCGGCGCAGCCGGCCCAGGCGGGGTCCCCTGGGGTGGGCGACGTCGAGGACGGGGACGTCGAGCCGGTCCTGGACCGGGGCGAGGTCCGCGCCGCCGACGCGGTCCAGGAACCACCGGTAGGCCGTGCAGCAGCGGAGGTAGACGTGCTGGCCGTTGTCGACGGTCAGCTCACCGCGTTTGAAGGAGAACGCGAGGCCGCCGAGCCGGGGGCGGCTTTCGAGCAGGGTCACCCGCAGTCCGGCGTCGGCGAGCCGGAGCGCGGCGGTGACTCCGGCGAGTCCGCCGCCGACGACGACGGCATGCCGCTCGGCGTCCTGGTCGGCGCCTCGCCGCGTGCTCTGGTCGGCGGTGCTCATGCGTCCTCCCCCGTGGTGCGGTGGCCCTGGCGGGCGGTGGGGGCGGGCATGCCTCGGTGCGCCGCGGCCCGGCGCGGACCACGGCCTTCGCCCGCCGGGAGAGACGCCGCCGCGGCGGCCGGGGTTGCCCGGCCGTCGGCCGGATCCGCCGCGGGGCGGGCCGGGGCGGGGGTCCTCGTGCGCCGCATCAGACGCGCCTGCGCGTGCTCTGGCGGGAGACGGTGCGGGCGTCGAGGCCCGAGAGGCCGCGCACGGCGACGTACGCCTTCTCGTGGGTCGGCAGCGAAACGCGCCCGCGCAGCACGGCCTCGGGTTCGCGTTCGATGCGGTCCAGGAGGCGGCGGTAGATGCCGGCCATCGCGGCCACGCAGGCGCCGCTGCGCCGGTCGAGCATGGGCAGCAGCCGGTAGCCCTCGACGAACAGGGCCCGCGCGCGCCGTACTTCGTGGTGGACGAGGCCGGCGAAGTCGGACCCGGCGGGGGCCCGGTCGCCGTGGAAGCCTTCGGAGCAGCCGAACTTGGCGAGGTCCTCGGCGGGGAGGTAGGTGCGGCCATTGGCCGCGTCCTCGCGGACGTCCCGCAGGATGTTGGTGAGTTGCAGGGCCAGGCCCAGGGTGTCGGCGTACTCGTCGGCGCGGGCGGCTTCGGAGGCTCCGGGGCCGCCGGTGTGCACGGTGCCGAAGACGCCGAGGGAGAGCCGTCCGATGGCCCCGGCCACGCAGCGGCAGTAGGCCTTGAGGTCGTCCCAGGTCTCGTACTCCTCGCCGCGGACGTCCATCAGGACCCCGTCGATGAGTTCGTCGAGGCCGCCGAGGGGGATGGGGAAGCGCCGCGCGGCGTGGGCGAGGGCGACGGCGACCGGGTCGGTGTCGTCCTCGTCGACCTCCTCGGCCCGGATCCGGCCGAGCAGGGCGCGCGTCTCCTCCAGCCGTACGAGCTTGGCCTCGGGCGGGAGCGTGCCGTCGCCGATGTCGTCGACGCGCCGCGAGAAGGCGTACAGCGCCGACATCGCATGCCGCTTGTCGGTGGGCAGCAGCCGGATGCCGTACGCGAAGTTGCGCGCCTGCGTGCCGGTGACAGCCTCGCAGTAGCTGTAGGCCGCGAGGACCGGAGCGGACGGAGCGGACGCGTGTGTGGGGCCCTCCACGTTCGGGCTCACCCCTTTCTCGGCGCTGTGCGCAGGACGGCGGCCACCTCGCGGAGCAGGAGGCTCCGGGTGGGCTTGGGCGGGCCGGGGAGCACGTCGAAGCCTGCGGCCGAAATAGCACGCAGGGCGGCGCGCCCTCCTCCCACGAACCCCGCGAGCAGCAGCCGTAGCCTGCCGTGCACGCTACCCACGAGGGGGGTGCCTTCATTCAGGAGTTCGCGTGCGCGTTCGGTTTCGAATGCGACCAGGGAGCGTACGGACGCTCCGGCGGACGGGGCCCGCAGGTCGTTCTCGGTGACGTGGAAGCGGCGCATGTCCTGCGCGGGGAGATAGATCCGGTCGCGGCCGAGGTCCTCGGCGACGTCCTGGAGGTGTTCGGCGATCTGCAGGGCGGTGCAGACGGCGTCGGAGCGGCGGATCCGCTCGGGGGTGGCGGTACCGGTCAGGGCGAGCACGAGGCGGCCGACGGGATTGGCGGAGAGCTCGCAGTAGGCGAGGAGGTCCGCGTACGTCGCGTACCGCGTGACGTGCTGGTCCTGGCGGTTGGCCTCGATGAGCCCGAGGAAGGGCTCGGGGGTGAGGCCGTGGTCGCGCACGACGGGGCGCAGGGCCAGCAGCAGGGGGTGGCGGGGCGGGCCGTCGGCGGAGCCGAAGACGCGCAGCAGGTCGGCCTCGAAGGCGTCGAGCATGGCGGGGCGGTCGTCCACCGCGGCCGCGTCGAGGCCCAGGAGCACGGCGTCACGGCCGCCGGGGGCCAGGTCGCCGTCGCCGATGTCGTCGACGAGGCGGGCGTAGCCGTAGACCGCCGTCAGACCCTCGCGCCAGGCGCGGGGCAGGAAGGCGGGGGCGACGGGGAAGTTCTCCGCCGCGGCCTTGGCGAGGGTGGCGCGGGAGTGGGGGTCGAGGACGGCGGCGGGGGTGCCGGGCCGGATGCCGGGCCCGGCGGTCACCGCCCGCCGCCCGCGGCGGGGACGGCCACTGCGCCTGGGGACCGCAGAATTCCCGTAGCCATTGCCGTCACGTCTCCCGTTCTACACTGCCGACCCAAGTCATCCCATTTCGGACACGCCGCCGAAGTTTACCCGGGAGTATCCGGGGAGAACCGGTTGTGGGGAATCGTCCCCTCTTGGCGTGATTGAGAACTGCTTCAGCTTACGCTGTACAACGCCGCGGGGGCCTATCGGGTGTCCACGGCACCCCGGAATGTCGGCCCCCGGCCGGATCCCGCCGCACGGCGAGGCCCCCGGCGCGCGGTGCGACGGGGGCCTGCGACGGCCGGATCCGGCGGGCCGGAGCGTCCGGTCAGTGACTGGTGGCCTTCTCGTACGCGGAGACGACTTCCTCGGTGGGCCCGTCCATCAGGAGTTCGCCCTTCTCCAGCCACAGCACCCGGCTGCAGGTGTCGCGGATGGAGTTGTTGTTGTGGCTCACCAGGAAGACCGTGCCCGCCTTCTCCCGCAGTTCGCGGATGCGCGCCTCGGAACGGACCTGGAACTTGCGGTCACCGGTGGCGAGGGCCTCGTCGATCATCAGGACGTCGTGGTCCTTGGCAGCCGCGATCGAGAAGCGCAGGCGCGCCGCCATGCCCGAGGAGTAGGTGCGCATGGGAAGGGAGATGAAGTCCCCCTTCTCGTTGATCCCCGAGAAGTCGACGATGTCCTCGTAGCGCTCCTTGATCTGCTCGCGGGTCATGCCCATCGCGAGACCGCCGAGGACCACGTTGCGCTCGCCCGTGAGGTCGTTCATCAGGGCGGCGTTCACGCCCAGCAGCGAGGGCTGGCCGTCGGTGTAGACCTTGCCGGACTCGCAGGGCAGCAGGCCCGCGATGGCGCGCAGCAGGGTGGACTTTCCGGAGCCGTTGGAGCCGATGACGCCGATGGCCTCGCCGCGGTACGCCGTGAAGGAGACCCCGCGCACGGCGTGGACCCGGCGGACGCCCGGGGAGTCGCCCTTGCCGCGGCGGAGTATCTTGCTCAGCGCCGCGGTGGCGCTGCCCTTGCCGGAGCTGCCGGTGTTGACGCGGTACACGATGTGCACCTCGTCGGCGATGACGGTGGGCACGAGGCCCCGGGTGATCTCAGCCACGGCCGTAACGCTCCTCAGCCTTCCAGAAGTACACGAAGCCGCCGGCGCCGATGAGGACGGCCCAGCCGACCGCGAAGAGCCAGACGTGGGGCGGCAGGTTCGACGCGCCGTAGTCCTCGATCAGGGAGAAGCGGACGAGGTCCATGTAGATCGCCGCGGGGTTCCACTGGAGGACGTCCGCGATCCAGGCCGGCTTGTCCTTCAGCATCGTGCCGATCGAGAACATCACGCCCGAGGCGTACATCCACGTGCGGGTGAGGAAGGGCATCAGCTGCGCGAGGTCGGGGGTCTTGGACCCCATCCGCGCGAAGACCAGCGCGAGGCCGGTGTTGAAGACGAACTGCAGGGCCAGCGTCGGGATCACCAGCAGCCAGGACAGCTGCGGGTAGTTCCCGAAGGCGACCGCGACGATGACCACGACGATCATCGAGTACAGCAGCTGCTGGAGCTGCTGCATGGAGAAGGAGATCGGCAGCGAGGCGCGCGGGAAGTGCAGCGCGCGCACCAGGCCGAGGTTGGTGGGGATCGCCCTGACGCCCGCCATCAGCGAGTTCTGGGTGAAGGTGAAGACGAAGATGCCCATCACCAGGAAGGGGATGTACACCCCCTTCTCCATGCCGCGGCCCGCGTTCAGGATGAGGCCGAAGATGAGGTAGTAGACGAGCGCGTTGAGCAGGGGGGTCGCCACCTGCCAGATCTGGCCGAGCTTCGCCTGGCTGTACTGCGCCACCAGCTTGGCCCGCGAAAAGGCCATGATGAAGTGGCGCCGGCCCCAGAGCTGCCGCACGTATCCGCCCAGGCTGGGCCGAGCGCCACTGACCGAGAGGCCGTACTTCCTGGCGAGCTCGGCGGGGCTCAGGCCCGCGTCGTCGGACGGCGGCTTGCTCGTGGCGAGGGCGCCGTCGTGGGTTGTGTCACTCACAAGTTGAAACTTTCCGTCTTCAAGATGCGGCAGGAGGGGCATCGGGGCTGGAGCGCCGGACCCGTGATGGGGCCATGCTCCCAGACGTGAGCTTGTCAGATGACAGGCGGTCGGCCCAGCCGGGTCAGCTTCCAGACCGTACGCCACCTCATGGGGCGCCGGGGACCACAGGGTGTGGTCCAGCCCTCCTTGAACCCGCCGAACCAGGCCTTGAGCGCCGGCGCCGAGGGCCTGCGCACGAGCGTCAGCGCGAGCCAGACGCCCAGGTAGAGCGGGACCAGCGGGGCGGGCAGGTTGCGGCGGGCGAGCCACACCCGGTTACGGGCCACCATACGGTGGTAGACCGCGTGCCGGGACGGGGCGGTGGTCGGGTGCAGCAGCACCATGTCCGCCCGGTAGTCGATCAGCCACCCGGCGTCGAGCGCCCGCCAGGCCAGGTCGGTCTCCTCGTGCGCGTAGAAGAACTCCCCGGGCAGGGTTCCGACCTGCTGGAACACCGTCGTGCGGACGGCGTTGGCGCCGCCCAGGAAGGTGGTCACGCGGGAGGAGCGCATCGGGTCCGAGGCGCGCAGCCGGGGCACGTGACGGCGCTGGGTGGCACCGGTCTCCGGGTCGGCGATGCGGAAACTGACGATCCCCAGCTCCGGGTCCTCCGCGAAGGCCTGCCGGCACAGCTCGGCGGTGTCGGTCCGCTCCAGCAGCCCGTCGTCGTCGAGGAAGAGCAGGACGTCCACGTCGGCGCCGCCGGGGCCGAAGGCCTCGATGCCGACGTTGCGGCCGCCCGGGATGCCCAGGTTCTCGGGCAGCTCGACGGTGCGCACGCCCTCGGGCAGGCCGGTGACCGGCACGCCCTGGCCGACGACGACCACCTCGACGGGGTCTCCGTCCTGGCGGGCCACCGACTCCAGCAGCGCCTTGAGCTCGTCGGGACGGTTGCCCATGGTGATGATCACGGCGCCCAGCCGCATCGGCGCGGTCACTTGAGCCTGCTGGAGGCCAGGATCGACACCAGGTGCAGCACGGTCTGGAGCAGCGCGATGCCGGCCAGGACGGCCACGCCGAGCCGGGAGAAGAACAGGTCGCCGCGGACCTGGTCCAGGACGGCCAGCACCAGGATGAGCAGGGAGGCCTCGATGCCCAGCACCAGGCGGTGGAACTTGAGTGCGGAGGCCGCCCGGCGGGCCAGGGCCATGCCGGAGGAGCGGGGCTCGGAGGCGGCCTCCTTGACCGGCTCCTTGCCCGTCTGGTGGCGGGCGACGCCGACCAGGTCGGTCTCGGCCTTGATCAGGATCGCGCCGAGCGCCGCGAGGGTGCCCAGGAAGGCCCACAGCCAGTCGATGCGCCCGCCGCCCCACAGGTCGCTGGCGCGCAGGCCGAAGCCGACCAGGACGGCCGCGTCGCACA
The DNA here is from genome assembly GCF_041862025.1 of Streptomyces sp. AB3(2024). Classification (NCBI taxonomy): domain Bacteria; kingdom Bacillati; phylum Actinomycetota; class Actinomycetes; order Kitasatosporales; family Streptomycetaceae; genus Streptomyces; species Streptomyces sp. AB3(2024). Next base: position 3,618 of record NZ_JBGWAB010000184.1, on the reverse strand, counting down.
GGTAGGCGCCGACCCGGTCCAGGTAGACCCCGGCGAGCGAGTACTGCTTCTTCCAGCGGGCGACCTCGCCGTCGACGCAGTCGAGCAGCAGGTACAGCTGGACCATGACCACGCCGAGGACGGCGCCCCAGATGCCGGGCACCAGGAGGGCGGGCGCGGCGAGGACACCGGCGAGGGTCATCACGTAGGTCAGCTGGTTGGGCGTGACCTTGGTGGTGACCAGGAGACGGGTGATGCGCAGGGAGATCTCGCGCATGTACAGGCGGCCGCCCCAGTGCTCGCCACTGCGCCGGTCCTTGACGCCCGGCGGGTGAACGACGGGCCGGAGTTCAGCTACGGATGGTCTGGGCATAGTCGGCGTAAGCGTCCCTGATCTCGGCTGCGGACAGGTTGAGGTGCTCCAGGATGGTGAAGCGTCCCGGACGGGTCTGGGGGGCGTAGTCGACGGCCGCGACGAACTCGTCCACGCTGAACCCGATCTCCTCGGGCAGCACGGGCAGCCCGTGGCGGCGCAGGACCTCGGCGAACAGCCCGGACTGCTCGGCGGCGCCGCGCAGGTGCATGGCGAAGGCGGCGCCGATGCCGACCTGCTCGCCGTGGAGGGCGGAGCGTCCCGGGTAGAGCAGGTCGAAGGCGTGGCTGATCTCGTGGCAGGCACCGGACGAGGGCCGGGTGTCGCCGCTGATCGACATGGCGATGCCGGAGAGCACGAGGCCCTCGGAGAGCACGGTGAGGAACTCGTCGTCCCCGCATCCGCCGGGGTGGCGCAGGACCGACTCGCCCGCCGTGCGGGCCATGGCGGCCGCCAGGCCGTCGACGGCCTCGCCGGTGATCGCGTGCGAGAGCTCCCAGTCGGCGATGGCCGAGATGTTGGAGATCGCGTCTCCGATGCCCGCACGGATGAACCGCACCGGGGCGTCCTTGATCACGTCGAGGTCGATCACCATGGCGATCGGCGTGGGCACGCCGTAGGAACCGCGCCCGTTGTCGTTGTCCAGGATGGACACCGGGGAGCAGATCCCGTCGTGCGACAGGTTGGTGGCGACGGCCACCATGGGCAGGCCGACCCGCGCCGCGGCGTACTTCGCCACGTCGATGATCTTGCCGCCGCCCAGGCCCACCACGGCGTCGTAGCGGCGGCCCTTTATGTCGTCGGCGAGCTTGACCGCGGAGTCGATGGTGCCGTCGACGACCGGGTACCAGTCGGCGTGCGGCAGGACGGGCTCCAGCTTGGCGCGCAGCGCCTGACCGGAGCCCCCGCTGATCGCCATGGCGAGCTTGCCGGACGCGGAGATGCGCTGGTCGGCCAGGAGGCCGGCCAGGTCGTCCATCGCCCCTCGGCTGATGTCGACGACAACGGGCGAGGGGATCAGCCGCGTCAGTACCGGCATGCGATCGTCCGGCCCTTGGCGAGGTCGTCGTGGTTGTCGATCTCGACCCACGAGACGTCCCCGATGGGCGCGACGTCGATGGTGAAGCCGTCGTTGACGAGCTGCTGGTAGCCGTCCTCGTAGTAGAGGTCGGGGTCCCGCTCGAAGGTGGTCTTCAGCGCCTCGGCGAGCTGCTCGGCGGCCTCGGGCTCGATGAGGGTGACGCCGATGTATTCGCCCGTCGCGTCGGCCGGGTCCATCAGCTTGGTGATCTTGCGCACACCCTGACCGTCGGCGGTGACGACCTTCATCTCCTCGTCGGCCAGGTTCTTGACCGTGTCGAGGGCCAGGATGATCTTCTGGCCGTTGCCGCGGGCGGCGAGGAGGGTCTTCTCGACGGAGACCGGGTGGACGGTGTCGCCGTTGGCGAGGATCACACCCTGCTTCAGGACGTCACGCGCGCACCACAGGGAGTAGGCGTTGTTCCACTCCTCGGCCTTGTCGTTGTCGATCAGTGTGATCTTGACGCCGTACTTGGCCTCCAGCGCCTCGCGGCGCTCGTAGACGGCCTCCTTGCGGTAGCCGACGACGATGGCGACCTCGGCGAGGCCGACCTCGGCGAAGTTGCCCAGGGTCAGGTCGAGGACCGTCAGGCTCTCCTCCTGCCCCTCGGGGCCGACCGGCACGAGGGCCTTGGGCAGGGTGTCGGTGTAGGGACGCAGGCGGCGTCCGGCACCGGCAGCGAGTACAAGGCCGATCATGCTGGTTCTCCTTCGTCATGTACGGCGGGTGCTCCGGCGGAGACCCAGAAGCGGATGCTCTCCACGAGCACCACCAGAGCCACGAACACGGCCGTGACCGTGAGCGCGACGGGGAAGTCCGCCGCGCGCGACGCCAGGACGGCGGCCAGCACCGCGGTGAGCAGCACCCGGCCCTCGTGCCCGCCGATCGTCCGCACCAGCCAGTGCGGGGGCGCACCGGTGCCACCGCGGATGCGGTAGACCGTGTCGTAGTGATGGTAGGCGACCGCCGCGATCAGGCCGAATGCCGCCGGGAGCGCCCCGGGGATGTCCGCCTTGACGGCGAGGACCAGGACGGTGGTGTATTCGGCGGCCCGGAACAGCGGCGGCAGCAGCCAGTCCAGCGCGCCGCGCAGCGGGGCGCCGACGGCGTCGCCGCTGAGCACCGCGTACAGCAGGGCGGCGTAGACGACCGTCATCGAGCCGAAGGGCTCGTAGCAGGCGGCGGCGACCACGAGGACCGCGCCGAGCACGGCGAAGGGCAGGCGCAGCGTGCGCGCGGGGTGGGAGACGAACCTCGCGACCAGCTCGGCGAGGGGGCCGGAGTCGGTGAGGTCCAGGAGCGCCCGCGCGGCCCGGTCGGTGCGCTTCGCCTTGCGGGTCAGGGAGCGCAGGACCCGGCCGGCGGTGGTGTAGAGGGCGCCGAAGGCGCAGCCGACCAGCAGGGCGTAGAAGACGATGCGCGGGGTGGTGAAGGCGGTCAGGACCGCGATCATGGCCCAGCGCTCACCGATCGGCAGGATGATCATCCTGCGGACCCAGACCGTCCATCCGACGCTGTCGAGCCGCCCGGACAGGGCGGCCGTCGGGCTGGTGTTGGCGGTGGCGTCGTGGTTGGCCTCGTTGAAGGCGAAGTCGACGACGTGCCGGCAGGTCATGAGGATCATCGCGCCGAGCGCGAGGGCCCACACGTCGTCGCCGTTCCTGGCGGAGCCGAGCGCGAGGCCCGCGTAGAAGGAGTACTCCTTCGCGCGGTCGAAGGTCGCGTCGAGCCAGGCGCCCATCGTCGAGTACTGGAGCGAGTAGCGGGCGAGCTGCCCGTCGGTGCAGTCCAGGACGAAGGAGACGAGCAGCAGGACGCCGGCCACCACGTAGCCCCAGCGGTCGCCGGTGGCCGCGCAGCCCGCCGCGATCAGGGCGGTGACCAGCGAGGCCGTGGTGACCTGGTTCGGGGTGAGGCCGCGGCGCGCGCACCAGCGGGCGATGTAGCGCGAGTACGGGCTGATGCAGAAGGTGGTGAAGAAGCCGTCGCGGGACTTCACCGCGGTGCGCAGCCGCACCGCTTCGTCGTCCACGGCGGCGACGGCGGCGACGGCCTCGGCGCGCTCCGCGTCGGTGCCGGGCACGGCGGCGACCAGGGTGCCGAGCTCGGGCCGCTGGACGGTGGTCCCGTCGGCCTCGACGGCGGCGGCGAGCCGGTCGGCGTAGGGCCCGCCGCCCGCGGGCGC
>NZ_JBGWAB010000183.1:0-12119 GCF_041862025.1 Streptomyces sp. AB3(2024) | reverse complement strand
TTGGTGATGTCCGTTCCGTGGTCGTTGATCTGGTGTTGTTTTGGGTTGGGGCCCCAACCGGTGGGTCGGGGAAGGCGGTTGGGGCCCGGGGGGGGGGGGGGGGGGGGGGGCGCGGGGGGGGGGGGCGGGGGGGGGGGGGGGGGCGGCGGGGGGGCGTCCGTCCGGTCCCTCATCGGGGGGGCTCCGTTCAGCGCGACCGGTTCGAGCGGGGGAAGGTCAGTCGGCCAGCCCGGCGAGCACCGACCCGAGCCGGTCCAGCGCACCCCGGACGTGCGGCAGCCCCAGCGGATCGCGGGCGCCGAGCGTGGCGAGCCGTTCCTCCGGGGTGGCCCCCAGCAGCGGTCCCGTCGACAGCCGCACGCGCAGCGCGCCCAGGTCGTCCGCGAACCGCTGCCCGCCGGGTGTCGGCGCGCCCAGCCGGGCGCCGAGCCAGTCCTCCAGCTCCATCGCGTCGCCGACACCGTGCCGGGCCAGCCCGGCGCGCAGCGGGTTCAGGTCCACGTACAGGTGCCGCCCGGCCTGCGGGGGCCGGGCGAGCGCCCCTACGGCCAGCAGTTCCCGGTGCGCGGCGGCGGCGACCGCGCCGTGCATCGCGGCGGCCGCGTACGCCCGCCCGGCGACGGCGTCGGGTTCGTCGAGGGCGTGCGCGGCGGCCCCCGCGACCGGCCCGGCGACCAGGGCCCCGGTGGCCGTGAGGACGTCGAGGGTGCGGGCCCTGAGCCAGGTGCCCCGCGGGGTGCCGGGGAATCGGAGCACGGCGGCGGGCCAGCCGGCCGGCAGCAGCGATCCGGCCAGGTCCACCAGGACGGCGGCCTGTTCGGGGAGCATCTCGGCGGGGCTCAGCACCAGGGTGTCGTACGGACGGTGCACGGTGTCGCGCCAGCTCTCGTCGCTGACCACGAACAGCCCGGCCGACTCCGCCGCCTCGCAGGCCTCCCGCACCATCTCGGGCGGCGGCACCGTCGCGGTGGGGTCGTCGGCCACCGACAGCAGCAGGACGCGCGGGTCGCCGCCCTCGGCCCGGACCCGCCGGACGGTCTCCAGCAGCGCGTAGGGGTCGGGGATGCCGCCGCACTCCGCCGGGGTGGGCACGTGGTAGGCCCGGCGTCCCAGCAGCCGGACCTGCGGCGTCCACCAGGCGGGACACGGCCGGGGCAGCATGACGTCGCCGCCGTACGCGCCGAGCAGGGCCAGCAGCAGGGCGGGGGCGCCGGGCCCGGCGGCCACGTTCTCGGGGGCGGTGGCGAGCCCGCGCCGGGCCCAGTACCGGCAGGCCGCCTCGTGGACGGCCTCGCCGCCGCCCGGGGGTTCGGGGGCGGCCCGGCCGGCCGCGTCCGCGAGCACGGCGGTCAGCTCCGGCAGGACGGGCAGGCCGGGCTGCGGCGCCGGAGGGCCGTAGCGGACCGGACCGCGTCCCCGCGCGGCCGAGCGCCAGTCCCCGGACACCCCGGCCGGCCCGTCCGCCATCCCCACCACGTGTCCGCCTCCCGCCGCTGCCACCGCCACCGCTGCCGTCGCCGCTGAACGATCAACTCTGACCTTTATACGATTATTCGTCCCACTGTGCCCGCCGGCCGCGCGCCGTCAGCCGCGCCTCCCGGTCATGGCCAGCAGCCGGGTCTGCGCGTCCGCCCCAGCGGGCACGTCCAGCGGCGCGGCGAACATGCCGCTCGCCGCGAGGCTGTCCACGTAGGGCATGACCTCCTTGATGGCGAACTCCACCAGCCCGTCCGGCAGCCGGTCGTCCGCACCGATCGCCCGCGCGAGGTCCCAGGTGTGCACGACGCAGTCGGTGGTCAGCTCCGAGCAGTACGCGGACCCGCGCGTGGGCCCGTACGAGAGCGCGACGGTCCGCTCCAGCGCACCGGGCGCGGCGAAGGCGGCGAGCGCTCCGGCCGCCGCCCGGTCCCAGGAGGCCACCGGGTCCGCGCCGAGCAGGTCCCCGGCGAGCCCGTCGCCGACCTCCGCGACCGTGCGGCCCTCGGTGAGCAGGGGCGGGATCCAGCGCTGTTCGCCCGTGACGTGGTTGACCAGGTCCCGCACGCTCCATTCGGTGCAGGGGGTCGGCGCGTCCCACTGGGCGTCCGCGACCTCCCGTACGCGCTCGCCGAACAGCCGCAGCGCCGCGGCGTGCTGTTCGAGCAGCGTCTCCGGCATCGGTCTCACCGTCCTCCGCGGTCGGGTCCCCCTGGGGCCCACTGTCCTCGCCCCTGCCTTTCCCTGCCACCGACCTGCTCAATCCCCTTGGAAATCAAGGATCGTGTCCACATGTCAAAACGGCCATCTCGGATTCCGGTCGAGCCGCTACCGTGATCATCACGCTTCGACGAAGAGGGGTGCAGCCATGAACGACACGCACGGGACCCACGAAACTCACGAGCCGCACGAGAGCGCCGTTTACACGCACGGCCACCACGAGTCGGTCCTGCGCTCCCACCGCTGGCGCACCGCGGCCAACTCGGCGGCCTACCTGATCCCCGAACTGCGTCCGGGCATGCGCCTGCTGGACGTGGGCTGCGGACCGGGCACCATCACGGCGGACCTGGCACGGCTGGTGGCCCCGGGCGGCCGGGTCACGGCGGTCGACGCGGCGGCCGACGTCCTGGAGCAGGCGGAGGCCCACGTGCGCGAACACGCGCCGGCCGGGGCCGTCGACTTCGCCGTCGCGGACGTCCACGCTCTGGACTTCCCCGACGACTCCTTCGACGTGGTCCACGCCCACCAGGTGCTGCAGCACGTCGGCGATCCGGTACGGGCCCTGCGCGAGATGCGGCGGGTCTGCCGCCCCGGCGGGATCGTGGCCGTGCGGGACGCCGACTACGCGGCGATGACCTGGTACCCGGCCTCCCCGGTCCTGGACGAATGGCAGGCCCTGTACCGCCGGGTCGCCCGCGCCAACGGCGGGGAACCGGACGCCGGCCGCCGGCTGCGCGCCTGGGCGCGGGAGGCCGGGTTCACAGACGTGACCTGCTCGGCCACGGCCTGGTGCTACGCGACGCCGGAGGAGACCGCCTGGTGGTCTGCGCTGTGGGCGGACCGTACGACGGCCTCCGCGTACGCGGACATCGCGGTCCGGGGCGGCCACGCGACGGCCTCCGGCCTGGGCTCCATCGCCGAGGCCTGGCACGCCTGGGGCGCCCACCCCGACGCCTGGTTCTCCGTCCTGAACGGCGAACTGCTGTGCCGGGTCTGACGGGTGCCGGGCCGGGAGCCGCCGCAGCGGGGCCGGTCGCCGCGGCGCGCAACGCCGTTGATCCGGGCCCGCGGGCCGTGTAACCCTGAGCGGCGTGACCACCACCATCACCGACCCCGTCGACCAGGCACGACGCCTCACCCGCGACCGTTTCCCCGACGCGGCGGCCGTCGTCCTCGCCGGATCCACGGCGTCGGGACGGGCCACCGCGCTCAGCGACCTCGACATCGCCGTACTGGTCGGGGAGGGGGGCGAGACCTACCGCGAGACGCTCCGCTTCGAGGGCCGGGTCGTGGAGCTCTTCGTCCACACCCCCACCGGTCTCGCGGAGCTCTTCGCGGCGGACGTCGCCGACCGCCGGGCGGTCCTGCAGAGCATGTACGCCACCGGCTTCGTGCTCGTCGACACGGACGGCGCGGCCGGGCGGGCCCGTGCCCTCGCCGAGGCGGACCTGCGCGCGGGGCCTCCCGCGCTGGACCCGGAGACGGCCGGGACCAAGCGGTACGGGCTGACCGACGCCCTGGACGACCTCGCCGACGCGGCCGACCCGGGGGAGCGACTGGCGGTGGCCGGACTCGTGTTCAACGCCGCGGCCGACCTGCTCCTCGACCACCGCCGCGCCTGGACCGGCAGCGGGAAGTGGCTGCCGAGGCGCCTGCTCGGGGCGGACCCGCGGCTCGGGGCGGCCCTCCTCGACGGGCACCTGCGCGTGGCCGGGACCGGGGATCCGGCCCCGCTGGCCGAAGCGGCGTCGGAGGTCCTCGGCCTGACCGGCGGGCCCCTGCGCGAGGGGTACCGCCGGACCTGGCGGGGCGCCATCGACCCGTTCGCCGCCGCCGGCCGCTGACCGGCGGCGGCCGTCGGGACCCCGGGCACTACCCCGGGGGCCGCATGCGGAAGTCGTAGGCCGCGGGCAGCGGGGCGTCCGTGAGGGTGGACCAGATCTCGGAGAGGGTCTCCTCCCCCTCCCGCAGGTCGGGCAGTTCGAAGCCGTCCTCGAAGACCCGGCGGGCGGCGCCCACGTGCCCCTCGGCCGCCAGCAGCCGGGCCGCGAGCAGCCGGAAGCGTCCCTGCTCGCGCAGCACGGGCCGCAGCCGGTCCCAGACCGCGCGGGCCGCCGCCAGGCGTCCGGCGGCGAGCAGCGCGGTCATCGCCTCCCGCCCCAGCGCGGACTCGGCGGCCTCCCAGCGCTCGCCGCCCCGGCTCTCCCGCGCCAGGTCCTCGAAGGCCTCCGCGTACCGGTCGGCGGACCGTTCCCGGTCGCCGGCCAGCGCGTCGGCCACCGCGAGGGCGCGCAGCAGCGGCCAGCGGGAGGGTGCCGGCGCCAGTCCGCGCTCCCAGCTGCGCACGGCCTGGGCGGTGTCGCCCGCGTGCCACTGGGCCACGCCCAGGTGGTACTCGGTCAGCGGGTCGGCCGGGGCGGTCTCCAGCATGTCCCGCCAGTGCGGCGCGACCAGCGCCGGCCCCGGCGGCACCACCGTGCGCGGGGTGGGGAAGGCCCCGCTGCGCCACAGCTCCAGCCAGGGCTGTTGTTCCTCCCCCAGGGTGGACTCCGGGAAGGGGGTGCCGGGGAGCTTGAAGCCTCCGCACAGCACCTCCAGCGCGCCCCAGCCGGAGCCTTCGGCCAGCCGCTCCCCCGGTTCGGTGTCCGCGTGCCCGCGCCACGCCCCGTAGGCGGCCTCCAGCGCCTCGGCCGGCAGCGCGGCGTCGAGGGCCGCCGAGGCCGCACCGCGGGCCTGCGCCCAGTCGGCGCCGTGGACCGCCGAGGGCTCCGCCGAGAGCGGGCCGTACGCCTCCATCCAGGCGAACTCCGCCCCGGCCTCCAGCCGTACGTGTTCCAGCTGGGTCCGGGCCAGCCCGGCCTGGATCTCGGCGTAGCCGCCGGTGCCCGGTGCGGTGAGCCATTCCTGCCAGCGCCGGCCGCCCGCGCCCGCGCCCCACACGAACAGCTTGCGGCCGCGCAGCCGCCCGGTGGAGGCCTGCGCCAGGCCGTGCCCGTCCGCGTCAAGGGAGGCGATCCAGGGCCGGGCCGCGTCCTGGACCTCGTAGAAGAAGTCCGCCGGGTGGGCGCTGTTCAGCGGGTACGTGCGGTCGGCGTCCTCCCAGCGCGGCACGGGGATCCGGCGCAGCGAACGCTCGTACCCGAAGTGCCAGGCCTCCTCGGCGGGGGCGAGCACGCGGCGGCCCGGCTCCTCCGGGACGGCGGTGTTGGACCACCAGTACACGGGGACGGGCCGCTCGTGCGGGTTGCGCACGCGGACGCCGACGTGGAGGAAGTCCGAGTCGGCGGGCAGCCACAGGTCCACCTGGAAGGGCAGGTCGCGCAGCCGCTCCCACTCCCACAGCCGCACCATCACGCCGCCGTCGGGGGCGGGGACGAGCGCGGCGTGCAGGGGGGCGCAGGACAGGGTGGTGTGTCCGGTGGCGCCGATGTTCCACTCGATGCCGCCGGAGAACCAGGCGCCGTTGAGGGCGAAGTTGGCGGGCTGGAACACCGGGTTGCGGTAGAGGAGTTCGCGTCCGGTGGGGAGGTGGACGAGGGAGTGGACCCGGCCGCCCAGCCCCGGCAGCACCGTGACGCGCAGGCGGCCGTTGTCGAGGACGACCGCCTCGAACTCCCGCTCCGCGCGCTCGCGTCCGTAGCCGTCGCGGACGTGTACCGGAAGCAGCGAGCGCAGGGGTTCGTGGCCGACCTGGCGGGCCATGTCGCGCGGCAGCCCGTGGCGCGACCGCTCGTCCAGTTCGTGCACCCCGTCGGGCGCGCGCAGGGCGGGGAGGGGGTTGTCGGGTCCCAACGGGGCTGCCGGGAGGGTCAGTAGGGCACGTCGGACGGTGGTGGCCATGAGGGAATGGAACACGCCGTCACGGCCGGTGCACAGGGGTTCCGCGCATCACCACCGGTCAGGATTACGCAAAGGAGCCCGTGGCCGGTCCGGCGGGCCGCGGGGTCGCACACATGTCCGCCGTCACGGCCCAGCGTTCGTGGTCCCGCCAGGCTCCGGCCACGTGGAGGAAGTCCGGGGAGAGCCCCTCCAGGCGGAAGCCGCGGCCCCGGACGAGGGCGATGGAGGCGGCGTTGCCCGGCTGGACGTTCGCCTCCAGGCGGTGCAGTCCGAGGCCGCCGCCCTCCTGCGGGGCGAAGGCGTGGGCGAGGACCAGGTCGAGGGCCTCGCCCAGGAGTCCGCGACCGGCGGCGTGCGCGAAGGCCCCGTAGCCCAGGGCACCGCAGCGGAAGGCGCCGAGGACGATGTTGTTGATGTTGACGAAGCCCGCGAGGGCGCCGGTGGCGCGTTCGCGGACGAGGAACCCGGCCCGCCCCTCGCCCCCGGCCAGCCGGGCGGCGTAGGGCTCGTACTCCTCCACCGTGGTGGGCGGGAACAGCCAGGGCTCGTGCAGCTCGCGGCTCTCGCGGGCGCGGGCGGTGAACTCGGTTCCGTCGGCGGGGCGGTAGGGGGCGAGGCCGACCCGGGGGCCCGTCACGAGGTACGGAGGAAATGGCATCGCTCCAGGCTACGGGACGTGGCAGCATCCCGATGTGATCATCACTCCCGGGAATTGCGAAACCGGCGGCACCGCGGCCCTGTTGCTCGCGGCGGCCCGCAACAACGCCGAGTGGGTCGCGGCCGTCTGCCGCGACGGAGCCTTCCGCGGCTCCGTGTGGAGCAGCGTGCGGCGCACCCCGCCGCTCTACCCCGACGCGGTCTCCCTCACCCCGCAGGCCTCGGCGGCGGACGTGGTGGACGGGATCGACACCGGCTCCCCCGGCTGCTCGGTCAAGGACAGCTTCGCCTCGCTGGACCTGGCCCCGGCCGGCTTCGAGGTGCTGTTCGAGGCCCGGTGGATCCACCGCCCGGCGGGGCCGGCCGGGCGCGCGGCCCCGGGCACGGAGTGGTCCGGGGTCCGGACCGCCGCGGAGCTGGGCGCCTGGGAGGCGGCCTGGGACGGTGGGGCGGGCGCCGGGCTGTTCCACGCGGACCTGCTCGCCCGGGACCTCGTCTTCCTCGCGGGCCGCTCCGCAGGGCGGATCGTGGCGGGGGCCGTCGCGAGCGCCGGGGGCGGTGTCGTCGGCGTGTCCAACCTCTTCACGGCGGACGGGGAGGACTGCGACCCGGCGGTCCAGTCCACGGCGGTCGACGCGGCCTGGGCGGCCGTCCTGGAGGCCGTCGCGGCCCGCTGGCCGGGGCTGCCGGTGGTGGGGTACGAGCAGGGGGAGTACCTCGAAGCCGCCGTGCGCGCCGGGTTCACCCCGATCGGCCCGCTGCGCGTCTGGCTGCACACCGGCTGATCCGCCGGGCGGCGCCCGTGTCCCCGCCGGGCCCTCGGGCGACGCCCGCGGTCCCCGCCCGGGCTACCTCCGGCGCCGGCGGGCCAGGTAGGCCCCGCAGACCGCGCCCAGCAGGGCCGCCGCCAGCAGGGCCACCCAGAGCGGCAGCGTGACCTTCGGGACCAGCACCCGGATCTGCGTCGACTGGGTGTTCTGGAAGATGAGGACCAGGGTGAGGACCACCAGGACGAGGAAGCCCACGCGGCCGGGGGTGAGCAGTGCGCGGCCCCGGCCGCCGTCGTTCGGTGCGTGGCGGGTCATGGCCCCATGATCGCCCGCATCCGGCGCGCGGGGTCAGCCGTGCAGGGCCAGACGGGGGACGTCGTCCCGCTCGAACCCGAAGACCTGCGCGTACAGGGACAGCTCCGCCTCCAGCGCCCGCACGATCGTCTCCGCGCGCCGGAAGCCGTGCCCCTCGCCCTCGAAGGCGACGTACGCGTGCGGCACTCCGCGCCCGCGCAGCGCGGCCAGCAGCCGTTCGGCCTGGGCGGGCGGGCAGACCGGGTCGTCCAGGCCCTGGAGCAGTACGAAGGGCGCGGCGATCCGGTCGGCGCGGGCCACCGGGGAGCGCTCGCGGCAGCGCACGGCCAGGGTCCGCGGCGGTCCGGCGAGACCGTCCACGTAGCGCGATTCCAGGTCGTGGGTCTCGGCGGCGAAGCCCCGCAGGTCCAGGACGGGGTAGCTGATCGCCGCGCAGGCGTACGGGCCGGTGGCGGCGAGCGAGGCCGCCGCCGTCCAGCCGCCCGCGCTGCCGCCGCGGATGGCGAGCCGGCCGGGGTCGGCGGTGCCCTCGGCGGCCAGGGCGCGGGCGACGGCGGCGCAGTCCTCGACGTCGACGACGCCCCACTGCTCGCGCAGCCGCTCGCGGTAGGCGCGGCCGTAGCCGGTGGAGCCGCCGTAGTTGACCTCGACGACGCCGATGCCGCGCGAGGTGAAGTAGGCGATGTGCAGGTCGAGCACGGGCGGCACGTGGTCGGTGGGGCCGCCGTGCGCCCACACCACGTACGGGGGCAGTTCGTCGGCGGGGGCCCGCCGGGCGGGGTGGTGCGGCGGGTAGACGTGGGCGTGGATCTCCCGGCCGCCGGGACCGGGGAAGGTCCTGGTCTGCGGTTCCGGGTAGTGGGCGGGGTCGACCGGGTCGGTGGCGGGGGCGCCGACCACCCGGGTGTGGCCGGTCACGGTGTCGAGTTCCACGACCTCGTAACCGCTGCGGGGACTCGCGGCGACCCCGTAGACGCGGGTGCCGCTGACGGCCAGCGCGGGCTGCCACGCGGTCCAGGGGCCGGCCGCGTCGACCAGGTGGCCGCTCTCCGGATCGAGGATGCCGAGGACGGCGGCGCCCTGGCCGTGCAGGACGGCGATCAGCCGGTCGGGCAGCGGGGCGAGCCAGCTCAGTCCCGGCTTCCACAGCGCGCCGCCGAACTCCTCCTCGCGGGGGCAGAGGTTGACGGCCGCCCCGCCCTCCGGGTCCACCCGGTACGGGTTCCACCAGCCGCTGCGGTCGCTCACCGCGAGCAGGGCCCCGTCGGCCGCCCACGCCACCTGGGCCACGGCCTCCTCGGGGCCGCCGAGCACGGTGCGCGGGGTGGTGAGGGTGCCGTCGGGGGTGATGTCGGCGAGCTGGAGTTCGGTGCCGTCCCAGGGCATCCGGGGGTGGTCCCACACCAGCCAGGCCGCCCGCCGGCCGTCCGGGGAGAGCCTCGGGCCGGTCCGGAACCGGTGGCGGTCGTCGGTGAGTTCCCGTACGGCGGCCCGGTCCTCGGCGGCCGATCCGTCGAGCGGGACGGCGGCCGTGACCCGGCGCACGTCGGTGGGCCCGGGGCCGGTGAACTCCTCCAGCACGCACCAGACCTCGGCGCCCCGCAGCACCGGGTCGGCCCAGCGCAGGCCGCCGCCGACCGGGGAGAGGGGGGTGAGGGGGCGGGGGTCCGCACTGCCGGGCGCGTCGGGCTCGTACGCGTACAGCCGCTGGTCGCCGTGGTGGACGAACACCACGAGCGGGCCCCCCGAGGGGCGCCCGGCGCCCGCCCAGGGCAGGCCCCCGTACTCGGTGAGGCGGCTGCGCACGTTCCACGGCGCGGGCAGCACCGAGCGGGCGGGGCGGCCGTCGGCGGGCCGGCGCACCAGGGTCCGACGGCCGCCCTCGCCGGGGCGGGGCTCGGTCCACCACACCTCGTCGCCGACGGTTCCCAGGTACTCGGGGCGGCCGTCGTGGGCGGCGGCTAGGGCGGCGTCGATCGGCGAGGGCCAGCTGCCGTAGGGGCCGTCGGAGGCGGGCGGAGCCATCAACGGGTGCCCCTCACAGGGTCCGCAGCGCGCAGTCGAGGACGCGGACGCCGAAGTGGAGGGCATCGACCGGGACCCGTTCGTCGACGCCGTGGAAGAGGGCCCAGTAGTCGAAGCCGGGCGGCAGCTTCAGCGGGGAGAAGCCGTAGCCGGTGATGCCGAGCCGGGAGAACTGTTTGGCGTCGGTGCCGCCGGCCATGCAGAAGGGGACCACGTGCCCGTCGGGGTCGAAGTGTTCGACGGCCTCGCGCAGGATGCCGAAGGTCCGCCCGTCCACGGGGGCTTCGAGGGCGACCTCGCGGTGGTGGAACTCCCAGTGGACGTGGGGCCCGGTGAGAGCGTCGAGGGTGGCGGCGAACTCGGCTTCGCCGCCGGGCAGCGTGCGCCCGTCGACGTACGCGGTGGCGTGTCCGGGGACGACGTTGAGTTTGTAACCGGCTTCCAGCATCGTCGGGTTGGCGCTGTTGCGGAGCGTGCCCTCCACCAGTGCGCCGGCCGGTCCCAGCTTGCCGAGGACGGCGTCGAGGTCGAAGCCGGGGGCGCGCGGATCCACCGACAGGCCCTGGACGGAGGCGAGTTCGGCGATGCAGGCGGCGACCGTGTCGGTGAGCCGGACCGGCCACTCGTGTTCGCCGATGCGGGCGACGGCGGCGGCGAGCCGGCTGACGGCGTTGGCCTTGTTGGGCTTGGAGCCGTGTCCGGTGGTGCCGTGCGCGGTGAGCTTCAGCCAGGCGGTGCCGCGTTCGCCGGCCGCGATGGGGTAGAGGGACCGGCCCGGCCCGGTGTGCAGGGTGAAGGCCCCGGACTCGCTGATGCCCTCCGTACACCCCTCGAAGAGGTGCGGGTGGTGGTCGGCGAGGAAGCCCGACCCGTCGACGGCGCTGTCCTCCTCGTCGGCGGTGTAGGCGATCACGATGTCCCGGCGCGGCCGTACGCCGTGGCGCGCCCAGGCCCGTACGACGGCCAGCACCATCGCGTCCATGTTCTTCATGTCGACCGCCCCGCGGCCCCAGACCACGCCGTCACGGACCTCCCCGGAGAAGGGGTGCACGCTCCAGTCGGCGGCCTCGGCGGGGACCACGTCGAGGTGGCCGTGGACGAGGAGGGCGGGCGCGGTGGGGTCGGTGCCCTCGACGCGGGCCACCACGCTGGTCCGGCCCGGGGTGCGTTCCAGCAGGGCCGGCTCCAGTCCGGCGCCGGCGAGGCGTTCGGCGACGTACTCGGCGGCGGGCCGCTCGCGGCAGTCGCCGCCGCCGCGGTTCGCGGTGTCGATCCGGATCAGGTCGGAGGTGAAGCCGACGACCTCCTCGAAGGCCGTCGCGTCGAGCGCGCCGATTTCGCCGTCCACCCATCGCATGTCAGCCATACTGCTCCTCCACGGCCGCGGAGACGACCGTCGTGACGGCTTTGAAGGTCCGGATCCCCTCGTACATGGTCCCACTGGTGTAGGCGATCCGGCGTTCGGCGCAGCGTTCGACCCCGGGAACGACCGTGGCGGCCATCGACAGGTGTTCGGCGTCGAACTCCACCTCCACCGCGAACGGGCCGCCGCGCACCGGCTCGTACCGGACGGCGAGCGCGACCGCCTCGGCGGCGGCGGCCCGGATGTCGGCGGCGGTGCGGGCCGGGGTGCGGCAGACGGCGGCGTAGCGCGAGACGTGGTCCTTGACGGCGACGGTGCGCGCGTCGGGGGCGTAGGCGGCGGCGTCGGCGCAGGTCAGGTCGTCGCCGGTGACCAGGATGACGGGGACCCCGTACTCGGCGACGACGTGGGCGTTGAGCAGTCCCTCGCTGGCGCGCAGGCCGTTGAGCCAGACCCCGGTGATGGAGTTGGCGAGGTAGGTGTGGGCGAGGACTCCCTCGGCGCCGGCGCCCGTGTGGTAGCCGACGAAGGCGATGCCGTCGACGTCGCCGTGCTGCACGCCCTCGACCATGGAGAGGGACTTGTGGCGGCCGGTGAGCATCTCGGCGCGGGCGTCGAGCCGCTCCAGCAGCAGGTTGCGCATGGTCCAGTGGGCCTCGTTGACGAGGACCCGGTCGGCGCCGCCGTCGTAGAGGCCGAGCACGGCTGCGTTCACGTCGGAGGTGAACATGGCCCGGCAGCGCTCCCACTGGGCGGTCCCGGGCAGTACGTCGGCGGGCCAGGTGACGCCGGTGGCGCCTTCCATGTCGGCGGAGATGAGGATCTTCATCGTGCCCCCGGTGGGTCGGGTCGCGGAAGGCCCCACCCTAGCCGCCAGGCCCCCTCCGGTCCCGGGGGCCACGCCCGGGGGCACGGCGCCGGGCGGGCCGGCCCTCGGGCCCGGTCGCGCGCCG
>NZ_JBGWAB010000182.1:0-12582 GCF_041862025.1 Streptomyces sp. AB3(2024) | reverse complement strand
GAGGGGGGGCACGGCGCCGCCGCCGGGGGCGGGCCCCGGGTTCCGGGGCGCGCCACGGGCGGCGGGCGGGGAGCGGGCCTACTGGACCCGGCGGCCGTCCATGACGACGTTCCCGCTGACCGTGCCGTCGGAGCCCGAGACGGTCACGGCGTGCCGGACGCCGTCCGGGCCGATGACCACCGCCAGCCAGGCGCTGCCGCCCCCCTCCTGGGCGACCGGGCGCAGGGCCTCGACCTTGCCGCCGCTGACCGCGCCGGCGGCCTTCTCGGCGGCCTGCCCGATCGGCAGGGAGGGCAGCGGCGCGGGCGCGAGGGCCTGCTTCGGGGCGTTGCCGGGCAGGTCGGCGCCGTCGCGCACCGTCGGGGCGCCCTGCCGGTGGGCCTTGTGCTCCCCCTTGCCCTCGTGGGCGCGGCCGGGGCCGTCCTCGCGGCCGTGCCCGCGCCCGCCTTCGTGACCTCCCTCGGCCCATTCGACGCTGTGGCCCTTGCCCGCCCGCTCGTGGTGCTCGGCCACGGCGACCGCCGCCGCCCCGCCGCCCACGATCGCCACGGCGGCCACACCCGCGGCCGCCCAGCGCGCGCCCTTGCCCCGGGGCAGCACCCGGGCCAGGCGCTTGCGCCCGCCGGGCTTGCCCTCCTGCGCGGGCTCGGGCTGCCCGGACTGCTCCGACGGTTCCGACGGCGGGTAGAACTCAGACATACCGGCACTCCTCATGCACCCGGGCACCTCACCCGGCTCGGCCCCGAGCATGCGGAGCGCTTGCTGAAGCCCACCTGAAGCCACCTGAAGACCTCTTCAGCGACCCGCCCGGGGCGCCTGAGACCCTGTTCCCATGCGCGTACTGGTGGTGGAGGACGAACGACGGCTGGCCCTGGCCCTGCAGCGCGGGCTCCAGTCGGAGGGGTTCTCGGTGGATGTGGCCCACGACGGGCTCCAGGGGCTGTGGATGGCCTCCGAGCACGATTACGACCTCATCGTCCTCGACATCATGCTGCCCGGCCTCAACGGCTACCGGGTCTGCTCACGGCTGCGCGCGGCGGGCCACGAGGCCGGGATCCTGATGCTCACGGCGAAGGACGGCGAGTACGACGAGGCCGAGGCGCTGGACACCGGCGCCGACGACTTCCTGTCCAAGCCCTTCTCCTACCTCGTGCTCGTCGCCCGGCTCCGCGCCCTGGGCCGGCGTACGGGCCGCCGCGGCCCGCGGACCATGACCTTCGGCGACCTGACGATCGACCCCGCACGGCACTTCTGCTCCCGGGGCGGCACGGAGATACGGCTGACCGCCCGGGAGTTCGCGGTCCTGGAGTACCTGGCCCGGCGGCCGGGCGAGGTGGTGCCCAAACGGGAGATCCTGGAGCAGGTCTGGGACAGCGCCTTCGACGGTGATCCGAACGTGGTCGAGGTCCACGTGAGCGCGGTGCGCCGGAAGATCGACGCGCCCTTCGGCCGCACCGCCCTGGAGACCGTGCGCGGCGCGGGCTACCGACTGGCGGTCGACGGTGGCTGATGCCGTGGCCTCGGCCCTGCGCCGGCTGAGCGGTCCCGTGGCACGGCTGCCGCGGTGGATCCCGTCGTGGCGCCCGGGGCGGCTGCGGCCCACGACCGTACGCGCCCGGGCGACCGCGGGCGCCGTCGTGGTGGTGGCCGTGGCCCTGGCCGTGGCCTCCTTCGCGCTGCTCGGGCTGCTGCGGGCCGACCTGCTGCGCAACGCCGAGCGGGACGCCGCCCAGCAGGCGGAGACCGTCGCCGGACTGGCGGCGGCCGGGGACCTCGACCGGATGCGGCCCACCGGCCTCGGGGCGGACTTCGTCCAGGTGGTGGACGCCCGCGGCCGGGTGCTGCGGTCCACCCCGAACCTGGCCGGGCTCCCCGCGCTCGCCCCCGTCACTCCGCTGCGTCCGGGCACGTCCTTCCACACCTGGCGGGTCCGCCCCCTCGGTGGCGAGCACCGCCAGCGGGTGGTCCAGGTGACCACGCAGACGCCACAGGGGCTGGTCGCCGTGTTCGTGGGGACCTCCCTGCGCGACGTGGACGCCGCCGACGACACCACCGCCGCCGCCCTCGTGGTGGGCGGGCCGCTGCTGCTGGCCACCGTGGGGTTCGTGACCTGGCGGGTCACCGGGCGCGCCCTGCGGCCCGTCGAGGCGATCCGGGCGGAGGTCGCCGAGATCGGCGACCGCGACCTGCACCGGCGGGTGCCGGTGCCGCCGACCCGCGACGAGGTGGCCCGGCTGGCCGAGACGATGAACCTCACCCTCGACCGGCTGGAGTCCTCCGGCATCCGCCAGCGGCGCTTCATCGCGGACGCCTCGCACGAGCTGCGGAGCCCGATCACCGTGCTGCGCACCCAGCTGGAGGTGGCCCTGGCCGTCCGGGACCAGGAGCTGTGGCCGGAGCTGATCGGCGGGGCGCTGGAGGACGTCGAGCGGCTCCAGCAGCTGGCCTCGGACCTCCTGCTGCTGGCCCGGATCGACGCCGCCCAGCCGGTGCCCGCGCAGCGGCTGGACCTCGGCGAGGTGGTGCGCGACGCGGTGGACGCGCGCCTGGGCGACCGGGTTCCCGTCCGGGTGTCGCTGGCGGCGGACGTGGTGGTGGAGGGCAGCGGGCTGTGGCTGGCCCGGGTGGTCACCAACCTCCTCGACAACGCGCAGCGGTTCGCCGCCGGACGGGTCGACCTCACCCTGCGCAGCGTCGGCGGCCCCCGGGCGCGGACCGCCGTCCTGGAGGTGGCCGACGACGGGCCCGGCATCGCACCGGAGGACCGCGAGCGGATCTTCGAACGCTTCACCCGGCTCGACGACGCCCGCAGCCGCGACCACGGCGGCGCCGGCCTCGGCCTGGCCATCGCCCGCGACCTGACCTCCCACCACGGCGGCACCCTGACGGCCGCCGACTCCCCCGGCGGGGCGCGCCTGGTCGTCCGCCTGCCCGTGGCGCCCCCGCTCGGGTCGTGACGGCGGCGCGGGGTGCCGGCGGGTGCGTCCCTCCGCCCCTGACGCAGCTTTGACGCCCGCGCCCCGGGTTCATACGGATCGCTGACGGACGGGCCGCGCCGGCCGCCGTTGAATGGAGACGGGCTCCCGCGGCGCAGCGCCGCGGGAGCGCGTACGAGGGCGACAGGGGAGGGACCTGCGGTGCGGCGACGCGTGGTGGCGGGTGTGAGCGGGAGTAGCGGAAGCCTGACGGCCCTGCACCGGGCCGCCGCGGAGGCGCGGTGGCGCGGGGCGGAGCTGTGGGTGGTGCTGGCCTGGCAGGCACCGGGCGGGGGTCCGGGGTCCCGTACGTCCTGCGGCGGCTCCCTCGTGTACGCCGAGTGCCGGGCGGCCGCGGTGAAGCGGCTGCGGGAGGTCCTCGACGGGGCCTTCGGAGCGGCGGGCCCGGGTGTCGCCCTGGCCGGGCAGGCGGTACGGGGCACCCCCGGGGCCGCACTGGTCGACGCCGCCCGGGACGAGGACGACCTGCTCGTGGTCGGCGCCGGCGCACGGGGGCGGCTGCTCGGCGCCCTGCGGCCCTCGGTGGGCCGCTACTGCCTGGCCCACGCCCCCTGCCCCGTCCTGGCCGTGCCGCCGAACCCCCTCCGGGCCCAACTGGACTCCCTGCACCGGCGCAACGCGTGGCACGTCCCGCTCGACACGCGGGAGCTCATGCCCTGAGCGGTGCGCCCCGACCCCGCGCGGGGTCGGATCCGAACCGGGTCCACGCCGGGCCGCGTCCACACCGGGGCCGCGTCCACCCCGAGCCCCTCGGCCCGGGGCCGCGTCCGCCCCGAGCCGCGTGCGCCACGGGGTGCGTCAGCCCGGGCCCCGCCCCGCAAGCGGTTTCCATGTGCCGGGCCGGCCCACCGACCGGTTCCGGCCGTTCTGCCCGTCCCGGGAGCCCGGGGCCGGGGCCGGGCCCCGACCGGAGGCGTTCGCGGGCCGGGGCCGGGGCCGCCGGCAGGTCGGCCAGATCGCGTTGCTCCGTCCCCGGGGCTGCTGTGTACTCACTCCTCCAGCTCCCCCGGACCCCGTGCCGGCCCTCCCCCCACGACGGGGGGAGGGCAGCTTCGCCGTGCCGGAATCCGGGCCGAACTGGCCCTGTCCGCAGGCGAGTCGAAGGAGAACCGGCATGTCCGAGAAGCAGCACCGGCCCGGGAAGCAGGCCGTGGCCACCGCCGCGCCCGCCACGCCCGCCGCGCCCGCCACGCCCGCCGCGCCCGTCCCGCCCGCCCCGCCGGAGTTCACGTTCAGGTGGGGCCGGCACAGCAAGGCCATGGAGCGGCTCTCGCTCGCCCAGATGGCCCGGCGCGTCCCGGCCTCCCTCACCCACACCGCCCGGCTGGCGTGGGCGGTGAACCGGGCGGCCTTCACGTGGCTGGTCTGCGCCCAGGTCCTCGGCGGGATCTGCACGGCCGCCGCCCTGGCCGCCGTCTCGAAGGCCATGGGCCCCCTGCTGACCGGTGGCACCGTGGAGCAGCGCGTCTCGGCGGCGTCCTGGCCGCTGGCGGCCGCCGCCGCTATGACCGCGCTCGGGGCCCTGTCCTCCATCGCGGCCGGGAGCGCGGCGCGCCGGCTGACCCCCGGCATGTCCACGATCGCCGACCTCGCCATGGTCGACGCCCACATGGACGTTGACCTCGACTGCTACGACGCCCCGGACTTCTCCGAGCGTTCCGAGGCCGCCGAGACCGGATCGGCCCGCTCCTCGATGCTGCTCCAGGACGCGCTCGGGTTCACCGGTGGTCTGATCGACCTGCTCGCCGTGGCCTCCGTGCTGTCCGTGGTCCATCCGGTGCTGCTGCCGCTCCTGCTGCTGTCGGTGGTCCCGCGCGGGCTGGGCTCCGTACACGCCGCCCGGCTCGACCACGCGCTGCACAACGAGACGATCGCCTCCCGCAACATCCGCAACATGATGCGCTGGCACCTGACCACGCCCAAACTCGCGGACGAGCTGCGCGGCAACAGCATGCGCGCGTACGCCCACCACTGGTACGCGGCGGTCTGCGAGCGCATCGACACCAGGATGACCGGCGCGGCCCCCCGCTACCTCGTGGTGTACCTCGTCGCCGCCTGCGCCTCCGGGCTGTTCACCGCTCTGACGTGGCTGTCGCTGGGCGGGCTCGTGGTCGGCGGGTACCTGGCGCTGGGCGCCGCCGGTACGGCCATCGTCGCGATGCGGACCTCCACGGCCGCGCTGTCCTCGCTGGTCGTGTACGGGGCGGCGATGTTCCAGCACGCCCTCTACCTCGGGGACTACACCGCCTTCATCGCGCAGGCGGCCGAACGTTCGGGGCCGCGCGGCCCCCAGGCCATGGAGGCTCCCGAGAAGATCCGGCTGGAGGAGGCCGGGTACACCTACCCCGGCAAGGACACCCCCGCGCTCGGCCCGGTGTCGCTGACCCTGAACCGGGGCGAGGTCGTCGCCGTCGTCGGGGAGAACGGGGCCGGGAAGTCCACGCTGGTCCGGCTGCTGACGGCGCTGACGGCCCCGACGGCGGGAACCGTGTCCTGGGACGGGGTGCCGACCTCCGACGCGGACCAGCGCTCGGCCTGGACCCACGTCGGGCTCGTCACCCAGTCCTACGGCTACTGGCCCTTCTCCGCCCGCGAGAACATCACCCTCGGCCAGCCGGGTCCGCGCGGTGAGGAGGCGGTCTGGGAGGCGCTGGGGGCCGTCGGCATGAAGGAGGCCGTCGCGGGCTTCCCGCAGGGCCTCGACACCCTGCTGGCCCGCTCGCTGTGGGGCGGTCACGAGCCGTCCGGCGGCCAGTGGCAGCGCCTGGCCTGCGGGCGGGCCTTCCACCGGCGCCCGGCGCTGCTGGTCATGGACGAGCCGACCTCCGCGATGGATCCGCGCGGCGAGCACAGGGTGTTCTCGGGCCTGCGGGAGACCAAGGACGAACGGATCACGGTGATCGTCACGCACCGCATGGAGAACTGCCGCCTGGCGGACCGCATCATCGTCCTCGACGGCGGCCGGATCAAGGAACAGGGCAGTTTCGAGCAGCTGCTGGCCGTCGAGGGCGGCACGTTCCGGGAGCTCTACGAGCTGTCGCAGGACCGGTAGCGCAGGACGGCCCGCCAGGGCCGGGGCGGGGTGGGGGCCGGGCCTGGGCGGGCGCGGGGCAGGGTGGGGCGGGGCGGGGCCGTTGGTTCATTCCCGCCCGGCGGCCTCCGCCTCCGCCTCCGCCAGCGCCCGTGCCCGGCCGGTCACCACCGCGGCGGCGGCGAGGGCGCTGGCCCCGAAGGCCAGCGCCACCGTCCACGGCTGGTCGAAGTGGTGGCCGGTGGCGTGGTCGACGGAGTAGCGGCCCGGTCCGGCGAGGCCGACGGCCGCCGCCGTGAACCCGAGGAAGGCCGGGTACTCGAATCCGCCGCCCTGGTTGAAGAAACCGGCTGGGGCGTGCACGGACACCGCTCCCGCCATGGCCCCGGCCGCAGCGGCCCCGGCGACCGGGGTGGCCAGCCCCAGCATCAGCAGCGCCCCGCCGCCCGCCTCCCCCAGGCCCGCGGCGATCGCGCTCTGCCGGCCCGGCCGGAAGCCCATGCGTTCCATCGCGGCCGCCGTCCCGGTCAGGCCCGCGCCGCCGAACCACCCGAAGAGCTTCTGCGCCCCGTGGGCGACGAGTACCGCGCCGGTGCCGGTGCGGAGCGCCAGCAGAGCGAGGTCACGGCGGTTGATGCAGGTCATCAGGGTCTCCCGGTGGATGCGCGGACGGGCGGACGGGCGGGCACGCGGGGCGCAGGCGCCCCGGGCGGTCCCGGCATCCCTATCCGCTCCCGGCGCCGACGCCCCGGCGAGCGCCCGCAGATCCGCCATACGGGCCCCCGGGTGCACCGTCGGCCACGGATCGTCCGATTGACGACCCTTCATCACGCTCCGGAGACGCTAGGATCACGGTGTGGTCACAGCCCGTGCGCAGCACCTGCCGCCGGCCCGCCGGTCGGCGGGTCTGCTGCCCCTGCTCGGGCTGGCCCTGCTGCTGCTCGGCCTGATCTGCACGCACGGCGCCCACGCGCCCGGCGCGTCCGCCCACCCGGCCGCGGCCGCCTCCGTATCGCAGGCCTCTGCCGCCGACGGCCACGGTCCCGCCCACCCGGCCGACGAGTGCGCGCCCGTGCCTCCCCGGCAGGGTTCGGTGGTGGACGCCCCGGCCGCCCCGTCGGCGGCCGTCACCCGGTGTGCCCCCGAGGTCCGCCGGGGTCTGCCCGGGTACGACCCGGCCGGCGCGTCCGGATCCGCCCCGGCCCGTACGGCGGCGCCGCCGGTCCTGCGGGTGTAGACACCGCGGCCTTCCGTACGGCGACCCGCGCGCGGCCCGACCGCGCCCCGGTCGCCGTACCCGGCCGGTCCACGCGGTCTCCACGGGGAGCGCCGCGCCCCCGGTCCGTCCCCCGGTCGGCCCCTGCCCGTAGCCGGTCCGTCCCCGGTCCGTCCTCGCGCCGTATCCGACCGGCCCCGGCCCGTCCCCGCGATCCGCCGCCGCCCCCGCCCGTACCGGGCCGGGGTGCCCGCCGCACGGAGGAACCGTGTCACGCCGTCCCCGCGTACCCCCGGCCCGTCCGGGCCCGCCGTGGGCATCCGCCGTACTCGGCGCGGTGCCCGCCGTCCTGCTCCTCGCGGCCCTCGTCTGCTTCCCCCACCTCCTCGACGGCGCCGGGGCTCCCGGCGGCACGCGGCACGAGGCCGTCTCCGCCGGGTCGCGGGCCGCTGGAGCCGCGCCGCAGTCCGGGCCGACCGTGCCTGAAGGACGGCCGCATCCTCATCCGGAGCACGGTTCCTCCTGCTCCGCCGTCCCGGGCACGTCCCGTACGGCCCCGGGCCCGGCGCGCGACGGCGGCGGGCAGGCGGCGCGCGGCCTCCCGGGCCGGGGCGCCGGAACCCGTGCCGGGCCGGCCGTGCCGACCCGGCACGCGGGTGCCCCGCGGGCCCGTTCCGGCCGCTCCGTCCTGACCAGTGTCTGTCGATGGCGGCTCTAGTCCGCTCCCGTAGTTCCCTTCGCAACGGCTGACGCATGCCCAACGGCCGGGCCCCGCCCCGGCCGAGGTCGGCATCCCCATGAGCGACCACCCGAAGCATCATCGAACGAGAGCGGAACAATGCATTCTTCGGCCACCGACGTGTCCCAACCCGCCCACCCCGGCCGCGCCGGCCTCTCCGGGCTGGTCGGCAACACCCCCCTGCTGCGCGTGTCACAGCCCCTCGCCCCGCAGGGGCGCGGCTTCTGGGCGAAGCTGGAGGGCTTCAACCCCGGGGGCATCAAGGACCGCCCCGGCCTGCACATGGTCGAGCGCGCCCGCGCCCGCGGGGAGCTGCTGCCGGGGGCCAGGATCATCGAGTCCACCAGCGGCACCCTGGGTCTCGGCCTGGCGCTCGCCGGAATGGTCTACGGGCACCCCGTCACCCTCGTCACCGACCCCGGCCTGGAGCCGTCGATGACCCGGCTGCTGACGGCGTACGGGGCCCGGGTCGACGTCGTCCGCGAACCGCACCCCGCCGGCGGCTGGCAGCAGGCCCGCCGGGACCGCGTGAGCGAGCTCATGGGGCATCACCCCGGCTCGTGGTGCCCGGACCAGTACAACAACCCCGACAACACCACGGCGTACACCCCGCTCGCGCTCGAACTGGCCCGCGAGCTGCGCCACATCGACGTCCTGGTGTGCAGCGTGGGCACCGGAGGGCACTCCGCGGGCGTCTCGCGCGTCCTGCGGCAGCTCTACCCCGACCTGACGCTGGTGGGCGTGGACACCGTGGGCTCCACCATCTTCGGGCAGCCCGCCCGGACCCGGCTGATGCGCGGCCTGGGGTCGAGCATCTATCCCAGGAACGTCGCCTACGAGCAGTTCTCCGAGGTCCACTGGGTCGCCCCGGCGGAGGCAGTGTGGGCGTGCCGTCAGCTCGCCGCCTCCCACTACGCGGCCGGCGGCTGGAGCGTCGGCGCCGTCGCGCTCGTCGCCGGCTGGCTGGCCCGCACCCTCCCGGAGGAGACCCGGATCGCGGCGGTGTTCCCCGACGGGCCGCAGCGTTACCTCGGCACCGTGTACGACGACGACTACTGCGCCGCGCACGGCCTGCTGGACTCGCCTCCGGCCGGCGAACCCGATGTGATCGGCAGCCTGGACGAGAAGGAGGTCACGCGCTGGACCCGCTGCGCCACCGTGGTGGACCCGCTCACGCTGCACGGGGCGGGGGGTCGGACCCGATGAGGAGCACCCTCGCGCAGGTGCGTTCGTACGAGCGCAGCGTCCAGCTGTTGATGGTCAACCAGTTCACCATCAACCTCGGTTTCTACATGCTCATGCCCTACCTGGCCACGCACCTGGCCGGCCCGCTCGGGCTCGCCGGCTGGACGGTGGGGCTGATCCTCGGGGTGCGCAACTTCAGCCAGCAGGGCATGTTCCTCGTGGGCGGCACGCTCGCCGACCGCCTCGGCTACAAGCCGATGATCATCGCCGGGCTGGTGCTGCGCATCGCCGGTTTCGCGACCCTCGGACTGGTCGACTCCGTGCCCGCGCTCCTCGCCGCCTCCGCGGCGACGGGCCTGGCCGGGGCCCTGTTCAACCCGGCCACCCGGGCGTACCTGGCGGCCGACGCGGGTGAGCGCCGCGTCGAGGCGTTCGCGCTGTTCAACGTCTTCTACCAGGCGGGCATCCTGCTGGGCCCGCTGGTGGGCATGGTGCTGACGGGCGTGGACTTCCGCGTCACCTGCCTGACCGCGGCGGGCATCTTCGCCCTGCTGAGCGTCGTACAGATCCGGGCGCTGCCCGACCGGCGGGGCAACGACGCCGAGGACCGGACGGCCGGACCGCGCGAGGGCGTGCTCGCGCAGTGGCGCCGGATCCTGGGCAACCGGCCGTTCCTGCTGTTCTCGGTGGCCATGATCGGTTCCTACGTGATGACCTTCCAGGTCTACATGGCGCTGCCGCTGGAGGTCCGGCGCCTCGGCGGCGAAGGCGCGTTCGGCACGGCCGCGGTGGCGATGCTGTTCGCGGTCTCGGGGCTGAGCACCATCCTGTTCCAGACGAAGGTCACCGCCTGGTGCAAGGCGCGGATGGCGCCGGGCCGGGCGCTGACCTGGGGGCTGCTGACCATGGGGACGGCCTTCCTGCCCCTGCTGGCCGCCACCGCGCTCCCGGCGGTGGGGTCGGGGTCGCTCGCGCGGCTGCTGGCCGCCGGGCCGCCGGCGCTGTCCGCCCTGCTGCTGGCGGTGGGGACGATGGTGGCGTACCCCTTCGAGATGGACACCATCGTCCGGCTCTGCGGGGACCGGCTCGTCGCCACCCACTACGGGCTGTACAACACGGTCTGCGGGGTGGGCATCGCGCTCGGCAACCTGCTCACGGGCGCCGCGCTGGACGCGGCCCGGCCGGCCGGGATGTCCGCGCTCCCCTGGCTGGCGCTGTTCGCGCTCGGCCTCGGCTGCTCCGCGGCGGTCTACGGGCTCCACCGCTCGGGCCGGCTCGCACCCCCCGTACGGGCCGGTGACCGGGCCGGTGCCCTGACCGGCTGAGCGGCGGCGCGCCCCGGTCCACCTCCCGGGGCGGGGGGGGACCGGGGCGACCGGGTCCGTGCGCGAGGGGTTCCGGGGCCGCCTCCGGGGGTCAGGCCTTGCGGAGGCGGCCCCGGCGTCCCACCCGGCGACCGACCCGCATCCGCCTCGTCCATCGTCGGAAAACCCCAGGCCCGCTCCGCGTCCGTCGCCCAGAACCGCGCCAGGATCTCCCCGTACACCGCGAACGCCACATCCGGACGCCAGATCACCATCCCGTTCGCGAACACCTGGAACCGCCCGCCCAGCATCGCGTCCTCCTCGGCGCGGACCGGAGGGCCGAGGGGTCCGCCGGGTCCGCCCAGGGCCGCGTACTTGGACCCGATCGCGCCGTAGGGCTGGAACGCCTCGTCCCGCATCTGCCGGGCCACGCCCTCCGCCTGGGGGTAGCGTTCCGGGTAGGCCGAGCGCTGGACGGCCTGGGCGAGTTCGCCCGCGCTGCCACCTTCCATGCCGGGCTCCATCTGCTGGGCCACCTCGAAGAACTTGTTCGCCGCGTAGTCGACGTCGAGGACCTGCTCCGGCGAGCCCCAGCCCTGGGAGGGCCGCTGCTGGAAGACGCCGAGCGAGTCGCGGTCCCCGCAGTTCAGGTTGTTCATGCGGGACTCCACCCAGCCGGTCTCGAATCCGGCGAGCATCACCTTCTCGGACACGCCGCGCCGTTGGCCGACCTCGTAGACCTTGCGGGTGACCGCGATGTCCCGCTCGGGTGGTATCGCGCAGAACATCTCGGCGGTCACCGGGTGCCCGAGGGGTCCCGGCACGCCGGGCGGCGGTCCCGCCGCCCGGGCCGCTCCGCCCAGGGTGGTCGCGGTGGTCAGGGCCAGCGCGGCCGCCAGCCCCCGTCCCGCGCGTCGTACGGCCCGTCCAGGCACCTGTGTGCTTCTTCGTGAGGGGATGTCAGGAGGTCAGAACCAGCTCTGATAGGGGGTGTCGTTGCACGCCCACGTGCGGAAGCCCAGGGAGCTGTCGTCGATGCACCGGCCGGTGGCCTGGTTCTGCAGGCGGATGCTGCCGTCGCCCCAGACCTTCACCCACCAGCTCTGCTCCGGACTGGAGTTGCAGCCGCCGACGGTACGGAACCCGTTGTCGGTGTCCTCGACGCAGCGGCCCGTGTTGACGTTGCGCAGCTGCCGGGATCCGTCGCCCCAGACGTGCACGGTCCACAGTTGCGGGTTGCTGCCGTTGCAGCTCCAGGTGCGGAACCCGTTGGAGGTGTCGTCCATGCAGCGGCCGGTCGCCTGGCTGCGGAAGCTCTGTACGGCGTCGGCCGGGCGGGCGGGGGCCGCGGAGGCGGTGGGCGCCGCGGCCAGGGCGGTGAGGGAAGCGAGGGCGGTGAGGGCAAGGGCCTTGCCGGGCAAGGGGGTTCGTGTGACGTGCATCTGTGCGGTTCACATCCATCCGTAAGCGGACCGTGCCCGCTGCCGGCGGGCGTGGGCCCGGTCCGCGGACCGGGCAGACGGCAAGCTAGCGGCGGGGCACGGGGCGACGGCATCCGCAACGTTGCGGAGTGACGGCGGGGAGCGCCGGCCACAGACTCGGGGCAGCCGCCGCCCACGCGGAGGGGGGCCCTCGGTGCGGGAACCCGTCAGCGGGTGGGGGTGGGTGTGGGGCGCGGGCATTCGGGGACGGCGGGGCGGTCCTTGGTGCGCACGGCGGGCAGCCAGGCGGTGGTGCGGGCCGCGTCCTCGGGCAGGCGGACGCGGAACCACTCGACGGACACGGCGTCCGATTCGTCGATGATGGGCATCCCCCGGGGGAGCAGGCAGTCCACGGCGAGGACCTGCCCGTCCCACACCCGGGTGGCCACGACGTTGTCGGGGGTGTAGGCCTTCAGTGGGTCGATCGCCAGGCCGAGGCTGCACCGCGGGTTCCGGTCCGTCCGGTTCCGGCAGCCCTGCTCGGCGTTGAACACCCGCAGGCTGCCGGTGGCTTCGGTCCGGGCAGCCGCGGGTGACGCGTCGCGGGCCCCGTGGGGCCAGAGCGCGACGGCCGCCCCGCACACGGCGGCGCCTGCCAGGAGGGCGGCGCGGGCCCGGCGGTGGAGCCGG
>NZ_JBGWAB010000181.1:0-12622 GCF_041862025.1 Streptomyces sp. AB3(2024) | reverse complement strand
CCCGCCGCGCCCGAGCCGACCCCCGGCGCCGTCCGCGCGGCCGCGCACGGCACGCTGCGGCTGCTGCGCCGCTGGCTCGCCGACGACCGGCTCGCCGACAGCCGGCTCGTCCTCCTGACCGGGGGCTCGGTCGCCGTCCGCACCGGCGACCGGGTTCCCGACCCCGTCTCCGCCGCCGTCTGGGGCCTGGTGCGCTCGGCCCAGTCCGAGCACCCGGGCCGCTTCGTCCTCCTCGACACCGACGGGACCGACGCCTCCGGTGTACCGGCCGAGCCGACCGCGGCCGTCCTGGCCTCCGTCCTCGGCTCCCCGGAGCCTCAGCTCGCCCTGCGCGAAGGCGCCGCCCACGCCCCCCGGCTGGCCCGCGTCCCCGCCGCCGCGGGCAGCACCCCGGCCGGGGCGCCCGCGTACGGCGCCGAGGACACCGTCCTGATCACCGGAGCCGCCGGCACCCTCGGCCGGCTCGTCGCACGCCACCTCGTCGCCGAGCGCGGCGTACGGAACCTGCTGCTGCTGAGCCGCCGCGGCGACACCGCGCCCGGCGCCGCGGAGCTGACGCGCGAACTCACCGGCCTCGGCGCACGGGTGGCCTGGTCGGCGTGCGACGCCGCCGACCGGGAGGCCCTCGCCGCCGCGCTGGCCACCGTCCCCGCCGACCGGCCGCTGCGCGCGGTCGTCCACACCGCCGGCGTCCTGGACGACGGAGTCATCGACTCGCTGACGCCCGAACGCCTCGACACCGTCCTGCGGCCCAAGGCCGACGCGGCCCTTCACCTCCACGAACTCACGCGGGGCCTCGACCTGTCGGCGTTCGTGCTCTTCTCCTCCGCCGCCGGCGTCTTCGGCGCACCCGGGCAGGGCAACTACGCCGCCGCCAACTCCTTCCTGGACGCCCTCGCCCAGCACCGCCGCGCCCAGGGCCTCCCGGCCGTCTCCCTGGCCTGGGGCCTGTGGGACGACACCGAGGGCATGGCCGGCGCCCTCGACCGTGCCGACCTGGACCGGATGAAGCGCGGGGGCGTGCAGGGACTGACCGCCTCCGACGGACTGGCCCTCCTCGACCTCGCCGACACCCTCGCCGCGACCGGCACGGATGCCGCTGCGGACACCGCCACCGCGG
Organism: Streptomyces sp. AB3(2024); assembly: GCF_041862025.1. Taxonomy (NCBI): domain Bacteria; kingdom Bacillati; phylum Actinomycetota; class Actinomycetes; order Kitasatosporales; family Streptomycetaceae; genus Streptomyces; species Streptomyces sp. AB3(2024). The sequence goes on along the minus strand of NZ_JBGWAB010000181.1, from coordinate 11,502 downwards.
GCGGAGCGGGCAGTGCCCTCCTCGTGCCGATGCGGCTGGCCCCGCCCGCCCCCGGAACGCCCGTCGCCCCGCTGCTGCGCGGGCTGGTCCGCACCCCCGTACGCCGTACGGCCGCGAGCGCCGACGCCACCGGGCAGGATCTGTCCGCGCTGGAACGGCGGCTCGTAGGCCTCGACACCGCCGGGCGCGAACGGCTGCTCCTCGACCTGGTGCTCGGCCACGTCGCCGACGTACTGGGCCACGGCAGCCCGGACGCCGTCGAAGCCGGAGCCGCCTTCAGCGAACTGGGCTTCGACTCGCTGACCGCCGTCGAGCTGCGCAACCGGCTCGGCGCGGCCGTCGGCCGCCGGCTGCCCGCCACCCTGGTCTTCGACCACCCCACCTCCACCGCCCTGGCCCGCCACCTGGCCGCCGAACTCGGCGGAGGGGCCGCCGCGGCCCAGGACGCGGCCGCCACGCCCGGCACCGGTGCCGTGGGCGGCGAGGACGATCCGATCGCCATCGTGGCGATGAGCTGCCGTTACCCCGGCGGCGTCACCACCCCCGAGGAGCTGTGGCGGCTGCTGGAGAGCGGCGCCGACGCCATCACCGGCTTCCCCTCCGACCGGGGCTGGGACGTCGAGAACCTCTACCACCCCGACCCCGACCACCCCGGCACCTCGTACACCCGCCACGGCGGCTTCCTGCACGACGCCGCCGCCTTCGACCCGACGTTCTTCGGGATCAGCCCGCGCGAGGCCGTCGGCACCGACCCCCAGCAGCGGCTGCTGCTGGAGACCACCTGGGAGGCCTTCGAGCGGGCCGGGATCGACCCCGCCGGCGTGCGCGGCAGCCGCACCGGCGTGTTCGCGGGCGTCATGTACCACGACTACGCCGCCTTGCTGGAGCGGTCCGCCGACGGCGCCGACGGTTCGTTGGGCTCCGGCAGCACGGGCAGCATCGCCTCGGGACGCGTCTCCTACACCTTCGGGCTCGAAGGCCCCGCCGTCACCATCGACACCGCCTGCTCCTCCTCGCTGATCGCCCTCCACATGGCGATCCAGGCACTGCGCACCGGCGAATGCGACCTGGCCCTGGCCGGCGGTGTCACCGTCATGGCCACCCCGGGCACCTTCGTCGGCTTCAGCCGCCAGCGCGGCCTGTCGGCCGACGGCCGCTGCCGCGCCTTCTCGGCCGACGCCGACGGTACGGGCTGGGGTGAGGGTGTCGGCATGCTGCTCGTGGAGCGGCTGTCGGATGCCCGCCGTAACGGGCATCCGGTGCTGGCGGTGGTGCGGGGTTCGGCCGTCAACCAGGACGGTGCGAGCAACGGCCTGACGGCGCCCAACGGCCCGTCCCAGCAGCGGGTGATCCGGGCTGCCCTCGCGAGTGCGGGCCTGTCGGCCGCCGAGGTGGACGCGGTCGAGGCGCACGGTACCGGTACCACCCTCGGTGACCCGATCGAGGCGCAGGCGCTGCTGGCCACCTACGGTCAGGACCGGCCCGAGGGGCAGCCGCTGCTGCTGGGCTCGGTCAAGTCGAACCTGGGGCACACCCAGGCCGCCGCCGGCGTCGCCGGGATCATCAAGATGGTCATGGCGATGCGCCACGGCGTCCTGCCCAAGACCCTGCACGCGGAGCGACCGTCGCCGCACGTGGACTGGTCGGCAGGCGCCGTCAGCCTGCTCACCGAGTCGGTTCCGTGGCCGGAGACCGGGCGTCCGCGCCGGGCCGGCGTGTCCTCGTTCGGCATCAGCGGCACCAACGCCCACACCATCATCGAGCAGGCCCCGGACGCAGAACAGCCCCCGGCCGCCGACCCCGTCCGGGCCCTCCCGGCACTGCCGCTGCCGCTCTCGGGCCGCACCGAGCAGGCCCTCGCCGACCGGGCCCGCGCCCTGAGCGCCCACCTGGCCGCCCACCCCGACCTCGCGCCCGCCGACCTCGCCTACTCCCTGGCCACCACCCGGGCCGGCTTCGACCACCGCGCCGTGATCGTGGCGAAGGACCTGGCCACGGCCGCCACCGCCCTCGACGCGCTCGCCGCCGGCCGGCCGGCCCGCGGCCTGACCCGCGACACCGTCCGCAAGGGCGGCCGCACCGCCTTCCTGTTCACCGGGCAGGGCAGCCAGCGCCTCGGCACCGGCCGCGAACTGTATGACGCCCAACCGGTGTTCGCGGCCGCCTTCGACGCGGTCTGCGCCCGACTCGACCTCGAACTGCCGCTCAAGGACGTCCTGTTCGGGACGGACGCGGAGCTGCTCGACCGGACCGAGTACGCCCAGCCGGGGCTGTTCGCCGTCGAGGTCGCGCTCTTCCGGCTCCTCGCATCCTGGGGCGTCACCCCGGACTTCGTCGCCGGACACTCCATCGGCGAGATAGCGGCGGCGCACGTCGCCGGCGTCCTCTCCCTCGCCGACGCGTGCGCCCTGGTCTCCGCCCGCGGGCGGCTGATGCAGGCGCTGCCTTCGGGCGGTGTGATGATCGCGGTGCAGGCTTCGGAGGACGAGGTCCTGCCGCTGCTGACCGAGCGCGTGAGTATCGCTGCTGTCAACGGTCCGCGTTCGGTCGTGATCGCCGGTGACGAGGACGCCGCGACGGCCGTCGTGGAAGCCTTCTCGGACCGGAAGTCCAAGCGGCTGACGGTGAGCCACGCCTTCCACTCCCCGCACATGGACGGCATGCTCGACGACTTCCGCCGGGTCGCGGAGGGGCTCACGTACGAGAGCCCGCGCATCCCGGTCGTGTCGAACCTGACCGGGGCGATCGTCTCCGACGAGATGGGCTCGGCGGACTTCTGGGTCCGCCACGTCCGCGAGGCCGTCCGCTTCCTCGACGGCATCCGCACCCTGGAAGCCGCCGGTGTCACCACGTACCTCGAACTCGGCCCCGACGGCACCCTGTCCGCCCTCGCCCACGACTGCGTCACCGACCGCGCCGCCGCCGCCTTCGCCCCCACGCTGCGCGCCGACCGGCCCGAGGCGCAGACCCTCGCCACGGCCCTCGCCCGGGCCCACGTACGCGGCGCGGCGGTCGACTGGCACGCCCACTTCGCCCCGGCCGGCGCACGCCGCGTCGACCTGCCCACCTACCCCTTCCAGCGCGAGCGCTACTGGCCCGAGCCCGGCGCCCCGCTGCCCGCCGACGCCACCGGCCTCGGCCTCGCGGCCGCCGGACACCCCCTGCTCGGCGCGGCGGTGTCCCTCGCGGACGCCGACGGCTGCGTCCTCACCGGCCGCCTCTCGCTGCGCACCCACCCCTGGCTCGCGGACCACGCCGTCACGGGCTCCGTCCTGGTACCCGGCACGGCCTTCGTCGAGCTGGCCCTGCACGCCGGAGAGCGGGTCGCGGCCCCGGCCCTCGAAGAGCTGACGCTCCAGGCGCCGCTGGTCCTCCCCGACTCGGGCGAGGCCGTCACGGTACAGGTCACGGTGGGGGCGCCCGACGCTTCCGGGCTCCGCCCGGTCGCCGTGTACTCCCGCCCGGCCGACACCGAGGACGGGCCCTGGCTCCGGCACGCCGCCGGACTCCTCGCGGACGAGGTCCGCCCGGCCGGCGCCGACCTCGCCCCCTGGCCGCCGACCGGAGCGGTCCCGGCCCCCGTGGAGGAGGCCTACGCGCTGCTCGATGCCTCCGGCCTCGGCTACGGACCCCTGTTCCGTGGCCTGCGCACGGCCTGGCGGCGGGACGGCGAACTCTTCGCCGAACTCGCCCTGCCGACGGGCGCGCACAGCGATGCCGACGCGTACGGGCTCCACCCCGCCCTGTTCGACTCCGCCCTGCACACCCTCGCCCTCGACCCCGCCCTGGCGGCGGGCCCGGAGGCCGGCGATGCTCAGGGCGCGCGGCTGCCCTTCGCGTGGACCGGCGTACGGCTCCACGCGAGCGGGGCCACCGCCGTACGGGTCCGGCTGGCTTCCGCCGGGTCCGGCGCGGTCTCGCTCGAACTGGCCGACCCCGCCGGGCGCCCCGTCGCCTCGGTGGACTCCCTGTCCCTGCGGACCCTCTCGTCCGGGCAGATCGGCGAGGCCGCCCGCGACGGCCGCCCCGATTCCCTCTTCCGGATCGACTGGACGCCGCTGTCCCCGGGGCGGACGGTGACGGCTCCGGCCGGCGCCGCACCCGCCGTGGTGGGCGGGCCGGTCCCCGGCCTGGAAGGCCCCGCGTACGCGGACCTCACCGAGCTGGCGGCCTCCGGCGCCGAGGTGCCGGAGCTGGTCTTCGTCGCCGTCCCGGACCCGGCCGCCGGGGACCGTGCCACCGGGGCCGGGCTGCCGGCCGCGGTGCACACCAGGACGGCCGAGGGGCTCGCCCTCGTCCGGGCCTGGCTCGCCGAGGAGCGGTTCGACTCCTCGCGGCTCGTCTTCGTCAGCCGGGGCGCCGTGCCGGCGCAGGAGCCCGCCGGGCCCGTCCGTGACCTCGCGGGCGCAGCCCTCGTCGGCCTGCTCCGGTCCGCCGCCACCGAACACCCCGGCCGGTTCGCCCTGGTCGACCTGGACGAGGACGGCGCGCCCCTGCCCGAGGGGGCGCTCGTGGCGGCCCTGGCGTCGGGTGAGTCCGAGGTTGCGGTGCGCGGTGGTTCGGTGCTGGTGCCGAGGCTGGCGCGGGCTGTGGTCGCGGCTGATGCGGCTCCTGCGTGGGATGCCGGGGGCACGGTCCTGGTCACGGGTGCGAGCGGTTCGCTGGGTGGCTTGTTCGCCCGGCATCTGGTGGCCGAGCACGGGGTGCGTCACCTGCTGTTGGTGAGCCGTCGTGGTGAGGCGGCTTCGGGTGCCGTGGAGCTGTCGGCGGAGCTGGCGGAGCTGGGCGCCGAGGTGGTGTGGGCGGCCTGTGACGTGGCCGACCGGGAGGCGCTGGCCGCCGTGCTGGCGGGGATCCCGGCCGAGCGTCCGCTGTCGGCGGTCGTGCACACGGCCGGTGTTCTGGACGACGGGGTGCTGGGTTCCCTGACGGCGGAGCGGTTGTCGGCGGTGCTGCGTCCGAAGGTGGACGCGGCGTGGAACCTGCACGAGCTGACCGCCGGTCTCGGCCTGTCCGCGTTCGTCCTGTTCTCCTCCGCCGCGGGTGTGTTCGGCGGCGCGGGCCAGGCCAACTACGCCGCTGCCAACACCTTCCTGGACGCCCTCGCCGCCCACCGCCGGGCCCACGGCCTGGCCGCGACCTCCCTCGCCTGGGGCCTGTGGGCCGAAGTGGGCGGTATGGGCGGCGCGCTGGACGCCGAGGACGTTTCGCGCATGGGCCGTGGCGGGGTCAACGCCCTGTCGCCGGCCGAGGGTCTGTCCCTGTTCGACACCGCCTGCGGCTCCGGGCAGGCGCTGCTGGCGCCCGTCAAGCTGGACCTGGCCGCGCTCCGCGCCCAGGCGGGCGGCGGCATGCTCCCGCCGCTGCTCTCCGGCCTCGTCCGTACGCCGACCCGCCGGGCCGCCGGAGCTCCGGCCGCCGCCGGTGACACGCCGGCCGGCGCCCTCGCCGGGCTGTCGGCCGCCGAGCAGGAGGCCCGCGTACTGGACCTGGTGCGTACGCAGGTCGCCGGGGTGCTCGGCTACGCCGGGCCCGAGGCGGTCGAGGCCGACCGGTCCTTCCGCGAGCTCGGCTTCGACTCGCTGACCGCCGTCGAACTGCGCAACCTGCTCGGCGCCGCCACCGGCCTGCGCCTGCCCGCCACCCTCGTGTTCGACTACCCGACCTCGGCGGTGCTCGCCGAGCACCTGCGGACCGAACTGCTCGGAGCGGCCCCCGCCGCGCCCGCCGCACCGGCCGCCGTCGCCCTGCGGGACGACGAGCCCATCGCGATCGTCGGCCTGGGCTGCCGCTACCCCGGGGACGTGCAGTCACCCGAGGACCTGTGGCGGCTGGTGCTGGAGGGCCGCGACGTGGTGTCCGGGTTCCCCGACGACCGCGGCTGGGACGTCGACGGCCTCTTCGACGCCGACCCGGGCCGGGAAGGCACGAGCTACGCCCGCGAGGGCGGCTTCCTCGCCGACGCCTCCGCTTTCGACCCGGCGTTCTTCGGGATCTCGCCGCGCGAGGCCGTCGCGATGGACCCGCAGCAGCGGCTGCTGCTGGAGACCTCCTGGGAGGCCTTCGAGCGGGCCGGCATCGACCCCCGCTCCCTGCGCGGCACCCGGACCGGCGTCTTCGCCGGCGTCATGTACCACGACTACGCCTCCCGGCTCGCGGCCCTGCCCGAGGGCGTCGAGGGCTTCCTCGGCACGGGCAACGCGGGCAGCGTCATCTCCGGCCGGCTCTCCTACACGTTCGGCCTGGAGGGCCCGGCGGTCACCGTCGACACGGCCTGCTCCTCCTCCCTGGTGGCCCTGCACCTCGCGGTGCAGGCCCTGCGCAGCGGCGAGTGCTCGCTCGCCCTGGCGGGCGGCGTGACCGTGATGGCGACCCCCGCGGCCTTCGTGGAGTTCAGCCGCCAGCGCGGACTGGCCTCCGACGGCCGCTGCAAGGCCTTCTCCGCCGGTGCCGACGGCACGGGCTGGGCCGAGGGCGCCGGCGTCCTGCTGGTGGAGCGCCTGTCCGACGCCCGCCGCAACGGGCACCCTGTGCTCGCGGTGGTCCGCGGCTCGGCGATCAACCAGGACGGCGCCTCCAACGGCCTGACCGCACCCAACGGCCCGTCCCAGCAGCGCGTCATCCGCCAGGCCCTGGCCAACGCCGGTCTGTCCGCCGCCGAGGTGGACGCCGTCGAGGCGCACGGCACCGGCACCACCCTCGGCGACCCGATCGAGGCGCAGGCGCTGCTGGCCACGTACGGCCAGGACCGGTCGGCGGACCGTCCGCTGCTGCTGGGCTCGATCAAGTCCAACATGGGCCACACGCAGGCCGCCGCCGGTGTCGCCGGCGTGATCAAGATGATCATGGCGATGCGGCACGGCGTCCTGCCCAAGACCCTGCACGTGGACGAGCCCACCCCACACGTGGACTGGACGGCGGGAGCGGTCTCGCTCCTGGAGTCGGCCACCCCCTGGCCGGAGACGGGCCGGCCGCGCCGCGCCGCGATCTCCTCCTTCGGCTTCAGCGGGACCAACGCCCACGCCGTCATCGAGCAGGCCCCCGAGCCGCCGGCCTCCGGCCCGGCCGAAGCCGCGACGCGGACGCCCGGCAGCCTGCCGTGGCTCCTGTCGGCTAAGGACCCCCAGGCCCTGGCCGACCAGGCCGCCCGGCTCGCGGCGCACGTGACCGACCACCCGGACCTGTCCCCGGCCGACATCGGCCGCTCCCTCGCCACGACCAGGACCGCCCTGGACCGGCGGGCCGCCGTCGTCGCGGACGACCGCGAAGGCTTCCTGGCAGGCCTGGGCGCGCTCGCCGAGGGCGAGTGGGCGCCGGGCGTATGGGAAGGCTCGCCGGCCGGCGGGAAGCTCGCCTTCCTGTTCACCGGTCAGGGCAGCCAGCGCCTTGGGATGGGCCGTGAGCTGTACGAGGCTCAGCCGGTGTTCGCCGCCGCGCTGGATGCGGTGTGCGAGCGGCTGGAACTTCCGCTGAGGGAGGTGCTGTTCGGTACGGATGCCGCTCTGCTGGACCGTACGGAGTACACCCAGCCCGCGCTGTTCGCCGTCGAGGTGGCGCTCTTCCGGCTGCTGGAGTCGTGGGGTGTGCGGCCGGACTTCGTGTCCGGGCATTCGATCGGTGAGATCGCTGCCGCGCATGTGGCGGGGGTGTTGTCGCTGGACGATGCGTGCATGCTGGTGTCCGCCCGCGGGCGGTTGATGCAGGCGCTGCCTTCGGGTGGGGTGATGATCGCGCTGGAGGCTGCGGAGGACGAGGTCCTGCCGCTGCTGACCGGCCGGGTGAGCATCGCCGCGATCAACGGTCCGCGTTCGGTCGTGATCGCCGGTGACGAGGACGCCGCGACCGCCGTCGTGGAAGCCTTCTCGGACCGGAAGTCCAAGCGGCTGACGGTGAGCCACGCCTTCCACTCGCCGCACATGGACGGGATGCTGGAGGACTTCCGCCGGGTTGCGGCCGGGCTCACCTACACCGCCCCGCGGATCCCGGTGGTCTCGAACCTGACCGGTGCCCTGGTCTCGGACGAGATGGGCTCGGCCGAGTTCTGGGTGCGGCACGTCCGCGAGTCGGTCCGCTTCCTCGACGGCATCCGCGCCCTGGAGGCCGCCGGGGTCACCACGTACCTCGAACTCGGCCCCGACGGAGTCCTCTCCGCCCTCGCGCAAGAGGCCCTCGCCCAGGAAGGGGCGGCGGCCGGCCTCCCCGTCCTGCGCGCGGACCGTCCCGAAGGGGCCACCCTCGCCTCGGCCCTGGCCCAGGCGCACCTGCGCGGTGTCCGCGTCGACTGGAGCGCGTACTTCACCGGCACCGGCGCCCGCCGCGTCGACCTGCCGACCTACGCCTTCCAGCGGCAGCGGTACTGGCTGGAGGCCCCCGTCCACGCCCTCGCGGGCGACGTCGCCTCCGCCGGACTCGGCGCGACCGCCCACCCCCTCCTCGGGGCCGCGGTCGACCTGCCCGACTCGGACGGGTTCCTCTTCGCCGGGCGGCTCTCGCTGCGCACCCACCCCTGGCTGGCCGACCACCGCGTCGCCGGAGCCGTCCTGGTGCCGGGCGCCGCGCTGGTGGAACTGGCCGTCCGGGCCGGCGACCACGCGGGCTGCGGCCGCCTGGACGACCTCACGCTCGAAGCGCCCCTGGTGCTGCCCGAGTCGGGCGGGACGCAGCTGCGGCTCGCCGTGGCCGAGCCGGACCCGACCGGCCGCCGGGCCTTCCAGGTGTACTCGCGCCCCGAGGACAGCGCCCCCGACGGGCCGTGGACCCGGCACGCCGACGGCGTACTGGCCCCCGGATCCCAGGACGCCGACGCGGAAACCCTGGCGCAGTGGCCCCCGGCCGGCTCCGTCGAGTGTGCCGTGGACGAGCTCTACCCCGGCTTCGACTCCATCGGCCTCGGCTACGGCCCTGCCTTCCGCAACCTGCGCCGGGCCTACCGGCTCGCGGACGAGGTGTTCGCCGAAGTGGCCCTCGCCGAGGACCGCCTCGCGGAGGCGGCCCCCTACGGGCTGCACCCGGCGCTGCTCGACGCCGCCCTGCACGCCGTCGGACTCGGGGAGTTCTTCCCCGACGGCCCGGCGGGCGCGCGACTGCCCTTCTCGTGGGACGGCGTACGACTGCACGCCGCCGGGGCCGCCGCCCTGCGCGTACGGATGGCACCGGCCGGCCGGGACGCGGTGGCACTGACCCTGTGGGACGGCGCCGGACAGCCCGTCCTGACCGTCGACTCGCTCGTCCTGCGCCCGCTGGCCGCCGACGGCTTCACCGCCGCCGGCGGGCCCGGCGCGGGTCCCGTGCGCGAGGCGCTCTTCCGGATCGACTGGACCGCCCTGGCACTGCCCGACACCCCGGTGCGCTCCGGCGGGCCGTGGGCACTGCTGGGCGCCGATCCGCTGAAGGCGGGCGCCGGGCTGGAACGGGCCGGGCTGCTGGAGGACCCGGCCGGGGCTACCCACCCCGAACTGGACGCCCTCGGCGAAGCCTTCGACCTGGCCGGGGCCCTGGGGGAGCCGGTGCCGGAGACGGTCCTCGTCTCCCTGGCCCCCGACCTCGCCGCCCCGCCCGCGGCGGCCGCCGCGCACGCCGCGACCGGGCACGCGCTGACCCTCGTACAGGGCTGGCTGGCGGACGAGCGGTTCGCCGGATCCCGGCTCGCGGTCGTCACGCGGGGAGCCGTCTCCACGGACTCCGGCGAGGACGTGACCGACCTCGCGCACGCAGCGGTGTGGGGCCTGGTGCGCTCGGCCCAGGCCGAGCACCCCGACCGGTTCGTCCTGGTCGACCTCGACGGCCGGGACGCCTCCCACGAGGCCCTGCCGGCCGCCCTCGCCACCGACGAGACCCAACTCGCCCTGCGCGAAGGGGCCGTACGCGTGCCCCGGCTGGCCCGCGCCGCCCTCACCGCCCCGGCGGACGGCCTGCCCGCCCTGCCGGACCCCGAGGGCACGGTCCTGATCACCGGGGCCACCGGCACCCTCGGCGGCCTGCTCGCCCGGCACCTCGTCGCCGAGCACGGGGTGCGGCACCTGCTGCTCACCAGCCGGCGCGGCGCCGCGGCGGCCGGAGCCGGCGAACTCGCCGACGCGCTCACCGGGGCGGGCGCCCAGGTCACCTGGGCGGCCTGCGACGCGGCCGACCGGGACGCCTTGGCCGCGCTGCTGGACTCCGTACCGCACGAGCACCCGCTGACGGCCGTCGTGCACACCGCCGGTGTGCTCGACGACGGCACCGTCACCTCGCTCACCCCGGAGCGGATCGCGACGGTGCTGCGGCCCAAGGCCACCGCGGCCTGGAACCTGCACGAGCTGACCCGGCACCTCGACCTGGCCGCTTTCGTCCTGTTCTCCTCGGCGGCCGGCGTGTTCGGCAACGCCGGACAGGCCAACTACGCGGCCGGCAACACCTTCCTCGACGCCCTCGCCCAGCACCGCCGGGCCCACGGCCTGGCGGGCCTCTCGCTCGCCTGGGGCCTGTGGGACGACGAGGCCGGCATGGCCTCCACCCTGGACGACCAGGACCGGCAGCGCCTGGGCCGCGGCAGCATGGACGCCCTGTCGCCCGCCGACGGACTGGCCCTCTTCGACGCCGCGCTGCGGACGCCGACGGCCCGGCCCGAAACCGGCGACCCGGCGGGCACCAGCCTGCTCGTGCCCGCCCGGATCGACCTGGCGGCGCTCCAGGCCCAGGCCGGCGACCACGTCGCACCGCTGCTGCGCGGCCTGCTCCGCGCCCCCGTACGCCGCAGGGCGAACGGCGGGGCGGCTGCGGACGCCCCCGGCTCGACGGCCGAGCGGCTGGCCCAACTGCCGCCCGCCGAACGGGACCGGGTCCTGCTCGATACCGTCTGCACCCACGTCGCCCAGGTCCTGGGCCACAGCGGCGCGGCCGCCATCGCGCCGGGCAGCGCGTTCAAGGAGCTGGGCTTCGACTCGCTGACGGCGGTCGAGCTGCGCAACCGGCTCGGCGCCGCCACCGGCCTGCGCCTTCCGGCCACGCTCATCTTCGACCATCCGACCCCCGAGCAGCTCGCCGGATACCTGCGCTCCGCCCTCTCCCTCGACGCGGACGGACCCACCGTCTTCGGCGAACTCGACCGGCTGGAAGCCGCGTTGGGTGCGGCGGAGGCGGCGGACGCGGACAGCGTCACCCGCTCGCGGATCACGATGCGCCTCCAGGCCCTCATGGCCAAGTGGGGCGCGGGCCAGGACACCGGTCGCACCGCGGCCGACGAGGACGGCGACGACGACCTCGACACGGCCACCGACGACGAGCTGTTCGACCTGCTCGACGACGAACTCGGCGCCTCCTGAGCGACGCGCCGTGAGACCGCCGGGGGGGGGGGGGGGGGGGGGGGGGGGGGGGGGGGGCGCCCCCCCCCCCCCCCCCCCCCCCCCCCCCCCCGCCGGGTCAGGGCGGCCCGTACGGCCGGTCCCAGGAACTCCCAGCATCCGGCCGGGTCCGCGCGCACGGCCGTCCCCGAGACCGGGAACAGGGTGCGCGCCGGGTCCA
>NZ_JBGWAB010000180.1:0-12807 GCF_041862025.1 Streptomyces sp. AB3(2024) | reverse complement strand
GGGCCGCGAGGCCGCTGTCCTGGGCTCCCTGCGCCGTAATGAGGGCGGTCTGGAGAGGTTCTGGCTCTCCCTGGGCGAGGCCTACGTACGCGGTGTGGTCGTGGACTGGGACGCGGTGTTCGCCGGAACTGGCGCACAACGCGTCGACCTGCCCACCTACGCCTTCCAGCCGCAGCGGTTCTGGCCCGAGGCCGCGCCCGTCGACGCCGAGGCGCCGCCGGCCGAGAACGCGCTCGACGCCCGCTTCTGGGACGCCGTCGAACGCGAGGACGTCACGGCGCTCGCCGAGGCTCTGGCCTTCGAGACCCCCGACGCGATCCAGTCCCTCGGCACCGTCCTGCCCGGCCTGTCCTCCTGGCGGCGGCAGAGCCGTGAGGAGTCCACCGTCGACGGCTGGCGCTACCGCGTCACCTGGAAGGCGCTGGCCGAAGCCGCTCCCACGCGGCTCTCGGGGACCTGGCTGGTCGCCGTGCCCGAGGCCCTGACCGGGCCGGCCGGTGACACGGCCGCCGCCGTGCTCCGTACGCTCGCCGAGCGCGGCGCGGAGGTCCGTAGCGTCACCGTTGCCGCCGGTGCGGCCCACCGCGAGGCGCTCACCGCCGCGATCGAGGCCGCCACCGGAGGGGACACCGCTCCCGCCGGCGTCCTCTCGCTCCTCGCGCTCGGCGGGGAGGGGGCGTTCGCCGCCGGACTGGCACTGTCCCAGGCCCTGGGCGACGCCTACGTGACCGCGCCGCTGTGGTGCGTCACCCGGGGCGCGGTCGCCGCCGGGCGCGCCGACCGGGTCGAGGACCCGGAGCAGGCCCTCATCTGGGGTCTCGGGCGCGTCGCCTCCATGGAGCAGGGGGCACGGTGGGGCGGTTTGGTCGATCTGCCGGCCGAGGCCGATGCCCGTGTGCTGGAGCGGCTGGTGGGGGTGCTGGCCGGGGATGGGGCCGAGGATCAGGTCGCGGTGCGGTCCTCGGGGTTGTTCGTGCGTCGTCTGGTGCGGGCGCGGCTGTCCGAGACTCCGGTGGTGCGGGAGTGGCGTCCGGCCGGGACCACGCTGGTGACCGGCGGTACGGGTGCCCTCGGTGCGCACGTGGCGCGCTGGCTCGCGGCGAACGGTGCCGAGCACCTGGTGCTGACGAGCCGGCGCGGGGAGGCGGCGCCGGGTGTGGCCGAGCTGCGCGAGGAGCTGACCGCGCTCGGGGCCGGGGTCACTCTGGCCGCCTGTGACGTCAGCGACCGCGAGGCGCTCGCCGCGCTGATCGCCGCCGTCCCGGCCGACCGGCCCCTGACCGCCGTCGTCCACACCGCCGCCGTCCTCGACGACGGGGTCATCGAGACGCTCACCCCCGAGCAGGTGGCCGACGTCCTGCGGGTCAAGGTCGACGGCACGCGCAACCTCCACGAGCTGACCCGCGGCCTCGACCTGTCGGCGTTCGTCCTCTTCTCCTCCTTCGCCGCCACCTTCGGCGCCCCCGGCCAGGGCAACCAGGCACCCGGCAACGCCTTCCTCGACGCGTTCGCCGAGTACCGCCGCGCCGAGGGCCTGCCCGCCACCTCCCTCGCCTGGGGACCCTGGGGCAGCGCGGACGGGGACGACAGCGCGGCGGGCGACCGCATGCGCCGCCACGGGATCCTCTCCATGTCGCCCGACCGGACCCTGACGTCGCTGCGGCACGCCCTGGACCGCGACGAGACCACCCTGACCGTGGTCGACATGGACTGGAAGCGGTTCACGCTCGCCTTCACCGCCGACCGGGCGCGCACGCTGCTGCTGGAGCTCCCCGAGGCCCGGCGGGTCATCGAGAGCGCCGAGCGGGAGTCGGCCGAGGACCTGACCGGGGGAGTGCCGCTGACCCGGCAGCTCGCCGGGCTGCCCGAGGTCGAGCAGGAACGGCTGCTGCTGGACCTGGTGCGCACCGCCGTCGCCGCCGTCCTAGGACACCCCGACACCACCGCCGTCGAGGCCGGCCGGGCCTTCAAGGAGCTCGGCTTCGACTCCCTCACCTCCGTCGAGCTGCGCAACCGCCTCGGCGCGGTGAGCGGCCTCAAGCTGCCGGCCAGCCTGGTCTTCGACCAGCCCACCCCGGCCGCCGTCGCCGCGTACCTGCGCGCCGGGATCGTGCCGGACGCGGTGGCGGGCGGGGCGCCGCTGCTGGAGGAGCTCGACCGGCTGGAATCCGTACTCGAACAGGGCACCGGGGACAACGTCGTACGGGCCCGGGTGACGATGCGGCTCCAGTCGCTGCTGGCGAAGTGGAACGAGAGCGGTGACCCGGCGGCCGGACCGGCCGGCCCGGGCGCGGCGGACGGCTCCCCGGCCGGCGGCCCGGCCGGGGAGGCGGCGGACGCCGCGGACAGCGGAATCGACGCGGTGGAACAGCTCCAGGACGCCAGCGACGAAGAGCTGTTCGCCTTTATCAACAAGGGCCTGGGGCGTTATTGACGGTCCGCCGATTTATCGGTGAAGATGGCCAACCCCCTGGGTAATTGACCTGGGACCACTGCCCCCTACGCATTCCCCTACCCCAGGGGTGCGTAGGGGGCAGTTAGGGGTTGTAGGGCGGGTTGGGACAGAAATAGCCTGCGATCGAGCAGTCGCTTCGCCGGAGAGCGGAGCGCTCGCATTTCCGATGTCAATTCTCGGCTCTGCACACAGTTTTCCGATGCCGTCTGCTGCAAATGGGTGGTTGCGTTAAATGGCGAATGAAGAGACGCTGCGGGACTACCTGAAGCTGGTGACGGCGGATCTGCACCAGACGCGTCAGCGGCTTCGGGACGTCGAGGCGAAGAACCAGGACCCCGTGGCCATCGTGGGCATGGGCTGCCGCTATCCGGGAGGCGCGACCTCGCCGGAGGAGCTGTGGCAGCTGGTCGCCGATGGCGTCGACGCCATTACCGGGTTCCCCGCCGAGCGCGGCTGGGACATGGACACCGTCTACCACCCCGATCCCGAGCACCCGGGCACCAGCTACGCCAACCAGGGCGGCTTCGTGCGCGACATCGCCCGGTTCGACCCCTCGCTCTTCGGCATCTCCCCGCGCGAGGCCCTCGCCATGGACCCGCAGCAGCGGCTCCTGCTGGAGACCTCCTGGGAGGCGTTCGAGCGCGCGGGGATCGACCCGACCTCGATGCGCGGCAAGCAGGTCGGCGTGTTCGTCGGCACCAGCAACCACGACTACCTGACGGCGCTGCTCAGCTCCTCCGAGAACGTGGAGGGCTACCTCGGCACCGGCAACGCGGCGAGCGTGGCCTCGGGCCGCCTGTCCTACACGTTCGGGCTGGAGGGCCCGGCCGTCACCGTCGACACGGCCTGCTCCTCCTCCCTCGTCGCCCTGCACCTGGCCGTCCAGGCCCTGCGCAACGGCGAGTGCTCGATGGCCCTGGCCGGCGGCGCCACCCTGATGGCCGCGCCCGGCACCTTCATCGACTACAGCAAGCAGCGCGGCCTTGCCACCGACGGCCGCTGCAAGGCGTTCTCCCCCGACGCCGACGGCTTCAGCCTCGCCGAGGGCGTCGGCGTCCTGCTCGTCGAGCGGCTCTCCGACGCCCGCCGCAAGGGCCACCACGTCCTCGCCGTGATCCGCGGCACCGCCGTGAACCAGGACGGCGCCTCCAACGGCCTGACCGCACCCAACGGCCCCTCGCAGCAGCGCGTCATCCTCCAGGCGCTGTCCAACGCCCGGCTCACGCCCGACCAGGTGGACGCCGTCGAGGCGCACGGCACCGGAACCGGCCTCGGCGACCCCATCGAGGCCCAGGCGATCATCGCCACCTACGGTCAGGACCGCCCCGACGGGCAGCCGCTGTGGCTGGGCTCGCTGAAGACCAACATCGGCCACGCGCAGGCCGCCGCCGGTGTCGCGGGGGTCATCAAGAGCGTCATGGCGATGCGCCACGGCGTGCTGGCGCGGAGCCTGCACCTGACCGAACCCACCCCGCACGTCGACTGGTCGGCGGGCCAGGTGTCCCTGCTCACCGAGGCGCGGCCGTGGCCGCAGCACGAGGGGCCGCGCCGGATCGGCGTCTCCTCCTTCGGCATGAGCGGCACCAACGCGCACGTCATCCTGGAGAGCGGCGAAGAGACGGCCCAGGAGTCCGCCGAGGAGCCGGCCGCCGAGACCCCCGGGACCGCCGTCGAAGCGGCCGCCCCGGCCGCCGTCCTGCCGGTCGTCCTCTCCGGCAAGACCGGCGCCGCGCTGCGGGCGCAGGCCGCCACGCTGCACGCCCACCTCACGGACCGGCCCGGCCTCCGCATCGCGGACGTCGCCTACGCGCAGGCGCTCACCCGCGCCGCCCTGGACCGCCGCGCCGCGGTCGTCGCCGAGAACCGCGAAGAGCTGCTCGCGGGGCTCGCCGCGCTCGCCGAGGGCCGGACGGCCCCCGACGTGCTCGAAGGCGCCGCCACGGAAGGCAAACTGGCGTTCCTCTTCACCGGTCAGGGAAGCCAGCGCCTGGGGATGGGGTGCGAGCTGTATGACGCCCACCCGGTGTTCGCGACCGTCCTGGACGAGGTGTGCGCAGGGTTCGAACTTCCCTTGAGGGAAGCGTTGTTCGGTTCGGATGCCGCCCTGCTGGACCGTACGGAGTACACCCAGCCCGCGTTGTTCGCCGTCGAGGTGGCGCTCTTCCGGCTCCTGGAGAGCTGGGGTCTGAAGCCGGACTTCGTGTCCGGGCATTCGATCGGTGAGATCGCCGCCGCTCATGTGGCGGGTGTGTTGTCGCTGGACGATGCGTGCACGCTGGTGGCCGCCCGTGGGCGGCTGATGCAGGCGCTGCCTTCGGGTGGCGTGATGATCGCGCTGGAGGCTGCGGAGGACGAGGTCCTGCCGCTGCTGACCGACCGGGTGGGCATCGCCGCTGTCAACGGCCCGACCTCGGTCGTGATCGCCGGTGACGAGGACGCCGCGACCGCCATCGTGGCGGCTTTCCCCGACCGGAAGTCCAAGCGGCTGACCGTCAGCCACGCGTTCCACTCCCCGCACATGGACGGCATGCTCGACGACTTCCGCCGGGTCGCGGAGGGGCTCACGTACGCCGCCCCGCGCATCCCGGTCGTCTCCAACCTGACCGGCGCCCTCGTCACCGACGAGATGGGCTCCGCCGACTTCTGGGTCCGCCACGTCCGCGAGGCCGTCCGCTTCCTCGACGGCATCCGCTGGCTGGAGAGCCGCGGCGTCACCGCGTACGTGGAGATCGGCCCCGGCGGGGTCCTCTCCGCCCTCGGCCAGGACTGCCAGACCGCCACCGGCGCCCGCGCCGCCGTGTTCCTGCCCGCGCTGCGCACCGGCCGCCCCGAGGCCCGCTCGCTGGCCGCCGCCGTCGCGGGCGCCCACGTACGCGGCCTCTCCCCGGACTGGGCCGCCCGCTTCGCCGGGACCGGCGCCCGCCGCGTCGACCTGCCGACGTACGCCTTCCAGCGCGAGCCGTACTGGCCCCGCGACCCCTTCAGCGACCTGACCGGACCCGCCGACGGCCGCGCACTGGGCGCCACCGACGCCAAGTTCTGGGAGGTCGTGGACAGCGAGGACCTGGCCGCGTTCGCCGACACCCTCGGCATCGAAGGGGACGCGCCGCTCAGCGGCGTGCTGCCCGCGCTCTCCGCCTGGCACCGCCGCCACCGCGACCGCGACACCGTGGACGCCTGGCGCTACCGCGTCACCTGGAAGCCCCTCACCGACGCCGAGCCCGCGCCGCTGTCCGGGCACTGGCTCCTCGTCGTCCCCGCCGGCCACACCGACGACCCGTGGGCCGTCGCCGCAGCGCGGGCCCTGGCCGCGCGCGGGGTCACCGTCAGCAGCCTGACGGTGGACGCCGCGGCCGACGACCGCGCCGCCCTCGCCCAGCGGATCGGCGAGACGCTGGCGGACGCCGACGCGCCCGCCGGAGTGCTCTCGCTGCTCGCCCTGGACGAGCGGCCGCACCCCGAGGACCCGGCGCTGCCCGCCGGGCTCGCCGCCACCCTCGCCTTCGTCCAGGCGCTGGGCGACGCCGACGTGGACGCCGTGCTCTGGGCCGCTACCCGCGGCGCGGTGTCCACCGGCCGCTCCGACCGGCTCACCGCCCTCGCCCAGGCACCCGTCTGGGGCCTCGGCCGTACCGCCGCCCTCGAACTCCCCGGCCGCTGGGGCGGCCTCGTCGACCTGCCCCCGAACCCGGACGAGCGGGCGGCCGCCCGGCTCGCGGACGTCCTCGGCGGCCTCGGCGCCGAGGACCACCTCGCCGTACGCCCCACCGGCGTCTTCGCCCGCAGGCTGAGCCGCGCCCCCCGGGAACAGGCCGTCGCCGACGCGTGGACCGCCTCCGGCACCGCCCTGATCACCGGTGCGACGGGCGCCCTAGGCCGGCACGTCGCCCGCTGGCTCGCCCGGACCGGCGCCGCACACCTGCTGCTGGTCAGCCGGAGCGGGCCCGCAGCCGAAGGCGCGCAGGAACTCGCCGCCGAACTGCGCGAACTGGGCGCCCGCGTCACCCTCGCCGCCTGCGACGCGGCCGACCGCGACGCGGTGGCCGCACTCCTGGCCGGCGTCCCGGCCGACCTCCCGCTGACCACCGTCGTCCACGCCGCGGGCGTCCTGGACGACGGCGTCCTCGACGCGCAGACGCCGCGGCGCATGGCGGAGGTCCTGCGGCCCAAGGCCCACGCCGCGCAGGTCCTGCACGAGCTGACCCGCGAGCTCGACCTCTCCGCGTTCGTGCTCTTCTCCTCCCTCGCCGCCTCCTTCGGCGCCGCCGGCCAGGCCAACTACGCCGCCGCCAACGCCTCCCTGGACGCCCTGGCCGAGCAGCGCCGCGCCGACGGCCTGCCCGCCACCGTGATCGCCTGGGGCGCCTGGGCCGAGGGCGGCATGGCCACCGACGAGCTCGTCGCCGAGCGCCTGCGCTCCGCCGGCCTGCCCGCCCTCGCCCCCGAACTGGCCCTGTCGGCCCTGCACACCGCCCTCACCCTGGACGAGACGGCCTCCGTGGTCGCCGACATCGACTGGGAGCGCCTCGCGCCCGGCCTCACCGCCGTACGCCCCTGCCCGCTGATCGCCGACCTCCCCGAGGCCGTGCACGCCCTCACCGCGGCCGGTGCGCCCGACGCCGCCGGCGCGGGAGCGGGGACGGCAGACGGCTTCGCGACGCAGCTCGCCCTGGCTGCGGCGGCCGAACGCGACACGCTCGCACTGGAGTTCGTCCGTACGCAGATCGCCGCGGTGCTCGGCTATTCCGGCCCCGCCGCCGTGGACCCGGCCATCGCCTTCCGCGACCTCGGCTTCGACTCCCTGACCGCGGTGGAGATCCGCAACCTGCTCACCTCCCGGACCGGCCTGCGCCTGCCCGCGACCCTGATCTTCGACTACCCCAACTCCCTCTCGCTGGCCGCGTTCCTCCAAGGCGAGCTCCTCGGCGCCGCCCCGGCGGGCGAGGGTGCGGCCGCTGTCCCCGCGGTCGCCGCCGATGACGATCCCATCGCCATCGTCGCGATGAGCTGCCGCTTCCCCGGCGGGGTGCGCACCCCCGAACAGCTGTGGGAGCTGCTCGCCGCCGGCCGCGACGCCGTCTCCGGCTTCCCCGCCGACCGCGGCTGGGACCTGGAGGGCCTGTACGACCCGGAGTCCGTCACCGAGAACACCACCTACGTCCGCGAGGGCGGCTTCCTCGCCGACGCGACCGAGTTCGACCCGGGCTTCTTCGGCATCTCGCCGCGCGAGGCCCTGGCCATGGACCCGCAGCAGCGGCTGCTGCTGGAGACCTCGTGGGAGGCCTTCGAGCGGGCCGGTATCGACCCCGCCACCGTGCGGGGCGAGCGGATCGGCGTCTTCACCGGGACGAACGGCCAGGACTACCTCGACGTCATCCTCGCCGCCCCCGACGGCAGTGAGGGCTTCCTCGGCACCGGCAACGCCGCGAGCGTCGTCTCCGGCCGCGTCAGCTACGTCCTCGGCCTGGAGGGCCCCGCCGTCACCGTCGACACGGCCTGCTCCTCATCGCTGGTCGCCCTGCACTGGGCGATCCAGGCCCTGCGGGCCGGCGAGTGCACCATGGCCCTCGCGGGCGGTGTGACCGTCATGTCCACGCCCGCCTCTTTCATCGACTTCAGCCGCCAGCGCGGCCTCGCCGCCGACGGCCGCATCAAGGCCTTCGCCGCGGGCGCGGACGGCACCGGCTGGGGCGAGGGCCTCGGCATGCTGCTCGTCGAGCGGCTCTCCGACGCCCGCCGCAACGGCCACCCGGTCCTCGCCCTCGTCCGCGGCTCGGCCGTGAACCAGGACGGCGCCTCCAACGGCCTGACCGCGCCCAACGGCCCCTCCCAGCAGCGGGTCATCCGCCAGGCTCTGGCCAGTGCCGGCCTGTCCGCCGCCGAGGTCGACGCGGTGGAGGCGCACGGCACCGGGACCCGGCTCGGCGACCCCATCGAGGCACAGGCCCTGCTGGCCACGTACGGCCAGGGCCGCGGTGACGGGCAGCCCCTGCTGCTCGGCTCGATCAAGTCCAACTTCGGCCACACCCAGGCCGCCGCCGGTGTCGCCGGTGTGATGAAGATGGTGCTGGCCATGCGGCACGGAGTGCTGCCGCGCACCCTGCACGTGGACGAGCCCTCCCCGCACGTCGACTGGACGGCCGGGGACGTCGCCCTGCTGACCGAGCCCGTGGAGTGGCCGGAGACCGGGCGCCCGCGCCGGGCCGGCGTGTCCTCGTTCGGCATCAGCGGAACCAACGCCCACACCATCATCGAGCAGGCCCCCGAGGACGAGCCGGCCGCGCGGCCGTCACGGACCCGGCCGCCGACGGCGACCGTCGCCGACGTGCACTCACCCGCGGGCAGCGCTTCGCCGCTGCCGTGGGTCCTGTCCGGTAAGACCGAGGGCGCCCTGCGCGACCAGGCACGGAGCCTCCTGGCCCACGCCGAACGGCATCCCGAAGCCCACCCCGCCGACCTGGCGCTCTCCCTGGCCGTCGGCCGCGCCGCCTTCGAGCACCGCGCAGCCGTGGTGGCCGCGGACCGGGAGGCGCTGCTGTCCGGGCTGGAGAAGCTGGCCGAGGGCGCCGCGGCAGCCGCCCTCGTGGAGGGCTCGCCCGCCGGCGGGAAGACCGCCTTCCTGTTCACCGGTCAGGGCAGCCAGCGCCTGGGGGCGGGCCGTGAGCTGTACGAGGCCCAGCCGGTGTTCGCGGACGCGCTGGACGCGCTCTGCGCCCACCTCGACCCGCACCTCGAACTGCCTCTGAGAGAAGTGCTGTTCGGCTCCGACACGGAGCTGCTGGACCGCACCGGGTACACCCAGCCCGCGCTGTTCGCCCTGGAAGTGGCGCTGTTCCGGCTGTTCGAGTCGTGGGGCGTGAAGCCCGACTTCCTGTCCGGGCATTCGATCGGTGAGATCGCTGCCGCGCACGTGGCGGGGGTCCTGTCGCTGGAGGACGCGTGCACGCTGGTGGCGGCGCGCGGCCGGCTGATGCAGGCGCTGCCTTCGGGTGGTGTGATGATCGCGGTGCAGGCTTCGGAGGACGAGGTCCTGCCGCTGCTGACGGACCGGGTGGGCATTGCCGCCGTCAACGGTCCGCGTTCGGTCGTGATCGCCGGTGACGAGGACGCCGCGACGGCCGTCGTGGAAGCCTTCTCGGACCGGAAGTCCAAGCGGCTGACGGTGAGCCACGCCTTCCACTCCCCGCACATGGACGGGATGCTCGACGACTTCCGCCGGGTCGCGGAGGGGCTCACGTACGAGAGCCCGCGCATCCCGGTCGTGTCGAACCTGACCGGGGCGATCGTCTCCGACGAGATGGGCTCGGCGGACTTCTGGGTCCGCCACGTCCGCGAGGCCGTCCGCTTCCTCGACGGCATCCGCACCCTGGAAGCCGCCGGGGTCACCACGTACCTCGAACTCGGCCCCGACGGAGTCCTCTCCGCCCTCGCCCAGGACTGCGTCACCGAGGACGCCGTCTTCGTCCCCCTGCTCCGCGCGGGCCGACCCGAGGACGAGGCCGTCACCACCGCCCTCGCCCGGGTCCACGTCCACGGCGGCACCGTCGACTGGGCGGCGTACTTCGCCGGCACCGGCGCCCGCCGCGTCGACCTGCCCACCTACCCCTTCCAGCGACAGCGCTACTGGCCCGCGATCTCCGGCCTCTACCTCGGGGACGTCGAGGCGATCGGCCTCGACGACACCGGCCACCCGCTGCTCAGCGCCGGTGTCGCGCTGCCCGAGTCGGACGGCATGGTCTTCGCCGGCCGCCTCGCCCTGTCCACCCACCCCTGGCTGGCCGACCACGCCATCCTCGGCAGCGTCCTGCTGCCCGGCACGGCCTTCGTGGAACTCGCCACCCGCGCCGGCGACCAGCTCGGCTGCGACCACCTCGAAGAGCTCACCCTCGAAGCCCCCCTGGTGCTGCCCGAGCGCGGCGGCGTCCAGCTGCGCGTCTGGGCCGGAGCCGCCGACGCGTCCGGCCGCCGGCCGTTCGCCCTGCACTCGCGGCCCGAGGGCGCCCCGGCGGAGGAGCCGTGGACCCGGCACGCCGCCGGTGTCCTCGCCGAAGCCGGGCGCACCGCCGCCGACTTCGACCTGAGCGCCTGGCCCCCGGCCGGCGCCACCGAGGTACCGCTCGACGGCCGCTACGAGGCCCTCGACGCCATCGGCTTCGCCTACGGGCCCACCTTCCGCGGCCTGCGCACGGCCTGGCAGCAGGGCGACGCGGTGTACGCCGAGGTCGCCCTGCCCGAGGGCACCGAGGACCAGGCGGGCCGCTTCGGCCTGCACCCCGCGCTCCTCGACGCGGCCCTGCACGCCATCGGGCTGGGCGGCGTCGGAGCCGACGACGGCCGGGGCCGGCTGCCCTTCGCCTGGAGCGGTGTGTCGCTGTACGCGGGCGGCGCGAGCGCGCTGCGCGTCCGCCTCACCCCGGCCGGGGCCGAAGGGGTCCGGCTGGAGATCGCCGACGCCACCGGCGCCCCCGTCGCCGCCGTCGCCTCGCTGGGCCTGCGCCCGGTCACCGCCGACCAGCTGCGGGCCGCCCGGGCCACCTACCACGAGTCGGTGTTCCGCCGGCAGTGGACCGAACGGACCGGCCTCACCGCCCCGGACGGGGTCCGCTACGCCGTCCTCGGCGACGCCGGCGCCGAGCGGGCGGCGGACGCCGACCACTACGCGGACCTGGCGGCACTGGCCGCCGCCGTCGACGCGGGGGGCCCCGTACCGGACGAGGTGCTCGTCCACCTCGCCCCGGCAGCAGCCCCTCTGACGGCGCCCGCCGTGCACCGGGCCGCGCACGACGCGCTCGCCCTGGCCCAGGCCTGGCTCGCCGACGAGCGGTTCGCCGCCGCCCGGCTGGTGTTCGTCACCCGCGGCGCGGTTCCCGCGACCCCCGACGAGGACGTCAGCGACCTCGCCGCAGCCACCGTGTGGGGCCTGCTGGGCTCCGCGCAGACGGAGAACCCCGGCCGGATCGCCCTCGTCGACGCCGGGACCGGCGCCGGTGACGGCGCCGCCCTGCGCGCCGCACTCACCGGCGACGAGGAACGTTTCGCCCTGCGCGGGGGCGCCGTACTGGTCCCGCGCCTCGCCCGCGTCGAGACCGCCGAGGACGACGCCCGGGCGGGCCGGGCCGACCCGGCCGTGGCCGCCCCCGACGGCCCCCGCCGCGCCCCGGCCTTCGGGCCCGAGGGCACCGTACTGATCACCGGCGCCACCGGTGCGCTGGGCGGCCTGATCGCCCGCCACCTGGCCACCGCCCACGGGGTGCGCCGGCTGCTGCTGGTCGGCCGCCGCGGCGCCGACGCCCCCGGTGCGGCCGGACTGACCGCCGAACTCGCCGCGTCGGGGGCCACGGCCACCTGGGCGGCCTGCGACGTGGCCGACCGGGACGCCCTCGCCGCACTGCTGGCCCGGATCCCCGCCGAGCACCCGCTGACGGCGGTCGTCCACACCGCGGGCGTGCTCGACGACGGGATCCTCTCCTCGCTGACCCCCGACCGGCTGTCGGCGGTCCTGCGCCCCAAGGTGGACGCGGCCTGGAACCTGCACGAGCTGACCCGCGACCTCGCCCCGGACCTCGCCGCCTTCGTGCTCTTCTCCTCCACCTCCGGCCTCTTCGGCGGCCCCGGCCAGGGGAACTACGCCGCCGCCAACACCTTCCTCGACGCCCTCGCCCAGCACCGGCGCGCCCACGGCCTGCCCGCCTCCGCGCTCGCCTGGGGCCTGTGGTCCGTCGCCGAGGGCATGGCCGGCGCCCTGGACGCCGCCGACGTCAACCGCATGCGCCGCGCCGGACTGCCGCCGCTGACGGCCGCCGACGGCCTGGAGCTGTTCGACACCGCCGTCTCCCTCGACGATGCGGCCGTCGCCCTGATGCGCGTGGACACCGACGCCCTGCGCCCCCAGGCCGCCGCGGGCACCATCGCCCCGCTGCTGCGCGGCCTGGTACGCGGCGTCGCCCGCCGCTCCGTCGAAGCCGCGGGCACCGCCGCCGACGAGGGGTCGGGACCCCGGGCCCGGCTGGCCGGGCTGTCCGCGGCCGAACAGGACCGGGCGCTGCTGGACCTGGTCCGTACGCAGGTCGCCGCCGTGCTCGGACACGACGGCCCCGGCGCCGTCGAGTCCGGCCGGGCCTTCAAGGAACTCGGCTTCGACTCGCTCACCGCCGTCGAGCTGCGCAACCGGCTGAACGCCGCCACCGCGCTGCGCCTGCCCGCCACGCTGATCTTCGACTACCCGGACCCGACCGTCCTCGCCCGCCACCTGCGCGGCGAACTCTTCGCCGACGCGGACCCGGCCGCCGACGCGGCGGCGGGGGCCGGCGCCCCCCCCCCCCCGCCGGCCGCCCCCCCCCAGCCCCACCCCA
>NZ_JBGWAB010000179.1:0-12853 GCF_041862025.1 Streptomyces sp. AB3(2024) | reverse complement strand
GCGGGTAGTCTTGCCGAGCGGCTGTTGCTCGAAACTACCCGACCCCCGCCCGGCCGGGGGTCCGGCGAGCTCGCCGGTCGCTGTCGTCGAAGGGGGTCAAATGTGGAGGACCACCAGGCCGTTCGGGGCCGGGAGGGTGCCCGGGGTGACCTGGGTGAAGGTGCGGGGGAGGGTGAGGCGGGGGCGGTCGGGGTCAGGTGGGGCGTCGGCCTCGAAGAGGTAGGCCGCCGCCGTCGCGGGGTCGCTGACCAGGTGGGGGCCCTGTGGTGCGGTGGCGCGGGTCAGCGGGGTGCGGAAGAGCCGGCCCAGCAGGCGCAGGGTCTCCGGGGTCATGCGGGTGGCGGACGCCGGGCCGGGCGGGGTGGCCGGCGGGTGCGGGGCGGCGGAGCGGGCGGGCGCGGGATCCGGAGCGGTCGCGGGGGCGGAATCCGGGGTGTCGTCCGGGGCGGGGTCCGGGGGGATGGCGCCGGACAGGAGGAGGGCCAGGAGGACCGGTACGGCCTTGCTGCGCAGGGTCTCGGCCGCGGAGCGCAGCCGGTGCGCGTGGTTCGTCGGCAGCGAGAGCGCGAAGCTCCCGGCGGCGCCGCCGGTGGCGATCGGCACCGCCGCGCAGACGACCCCGGGGGAGTGCTCGCGCAGGTCGAAGACGGGAGTGCCGGGGGCCACCGCGTCCAGGGCGCTGAACAGGCTCCGGCTGTCGGTGATCGTCCGCGCCGTCAGCCGGGCCGGGCGGTGGCGGGCCGCGTGGTCGGCCCGGTCCCGGTGGTCCAGCGGGGTCGGCAGGCACGTGCCGACCGCGTCGGCGTGCGCGGCCGCCCGGAAGTCCACCCACTCCCGCCCCGGCGGAGCCCCCGGTCCGTCCGCCATCTGCGTGATCCGGACCTCGCCCTCCGCGTACCGCCTGAGGCACACGGCGGCGCCCGCGCTGTCACGGGCCAGCGCGAGGGTGCGCTGGAGCTGCCCCGCCAGGCCCGTGCCGCCCGGGGCGGCGAGCCGGTCCAGGGCCGGGCCGCGCGCGTACACCCCCGCCCCGGGCCGGTAGGCGTACTGCTCCTCGCACAGCATGGCCAGGAGCGGGCGCAGCGCCGCCTCGGTCAGGCCGGAGTCGCGTGCGAGCCGGGTGGTCCGCACCCCCAGGGGGTGCCGCTCCAGGACCCGTACGACGGCCAGTGCGCGCCGCGCCTCCGCCAGGGCCCCGCCCGGGTCGGCCTGGACGACCGTCCCCCGCGCGGCCGACGTCAGCGCGGGATGCCGCAGCGGGCCCGGTCCGGGGCCGGGCCCGCGCGCCGGGAGCGGGGGCGGCGGCAGGAAGGCGGCGAGCACCGCGGGCAGCCCTGCCCGGGGCAGCGGCACCGGGCCCAGGTCGGGGTCGTCGGGCTGGTCCACGTAGCGCAGGACGGCCGCCTGGGCGCACAGGCGTACCTCGCGCAGCTCGCGGCGCCCGCCGGGGCGGAAACCCCGCCGCCCCAGCTCCCGCGCCCAGAGCCGGGCGTCGTGGTGTTCGCCGCGGCGGGAGTGGTCGAGGAAGAGGCAGTACGCGGCGGGGGCGGTGCGCGGGCTGCCGGAGCCCGCGGCGAACTGCCACCAGAAGCGGGCGCCCTCGCGCAGCCCCGCGAGGTGCAGCAGGCAGCCGAAGACCACCGCCCCGGGCAGGTCGCCGTGATGGCCGTCGGTGAAACGCCCGAGGTCGTGCGCGGCGCGAGGGTCGCAGACCACGGCGAGGCAGGCGGCCTTGAGGTCCCGGCGCGCCCGTTCGGAGTCGAGGGGACAGTCCCGGGCCGGGTCGCTCCAGCCGAAGGGGCGGCGCCGGTTCCTGACCGTCGTCACGGTCGCGCCGGGGGCGCGCGGGACGCGCAGCAGCCGGGACTCGGCCGCCCCGAGGTCGTAGTGGGGGTAGCGGTCGCGCACGCCCGCGAGTGCCAGGAACTCGGCCAGCGCGCGCGGGGGTCCTGCGGGGGCGCCGTCGGCGTCGGTCTCGCGGGGCCTCATGATCCGGCGGACGCGTCGAGGAGCCGGGCGAGGCGGCGGTGGGCCTGGCCGAGCTGGGAGCGGACGGTGGCCTCGTCGACGCCCATCACGGAGGCGGCCTCGCCGGGGGTGCACTGGAGTCCGTAGCGCAGCATCACGGCGTCCCGCTGGCGCTCGGCGAGGCGGGAGACCGCCGAGTAGAAGCGGATGGTGTCGGTGAGCACCTCGTACTGGTCGGCGTGGGCCTCCTTGAGGGCCGCCTCGAAGGCGCTGGTGTCCATCGGCTCGGGCCGGTGGTGGCGGGGGTCGCGGCGCCGCTGCCAGTCGACGATCCGCTGTTTGAGGACGGTCCAGGCGTAGGCGTCGAGCCGGTCCATGTGCAGCATGCGGAGCCACTCGTTCATGATCGATTCGAAGGCGGCGTCCACGGCGTCCTCGGCGGCCGTGTCGGAGCCGAGCTGGAGGTACGCGAAGCGCATGTACGCGGGCCGCCGGTTGGCGTGGAAGGCCCAGTACGACAGGCGTGCGGTCGGACTCCACTGGCTCATGGGCGTCGGCTGCCGCCTGCGGCTGGGCAGTCCCACGGCCCCGCCGGACTCCTCCGGTCCGCCATCATTCACCGTTCCCCACCTCATCCCCTGGCCGGGTCCATGGAAGCAGCGCGGGCGCACTCGGAGGGCGCAGAGAAGAAACCTGGAAATATTACGTTTGGTGGTGATCGATTGGTGATCGATATCGATCGATCGGCGGCCTGGCCAGCGCGTACGCATATGCCGGGGCGCGGGGCGGACCCGTGGCGGGTGCCTGCCGTGGACACGGCGTGTGACCATCCCATGATTCACTCGTTTGTCTGACCGTGGCCACAACACCGCGTTCCGGTTCCGGGCAGCCCGGCCGGCCGACCGAGCCCGTGTCCCCGCCGTACCCGGCGCCGCCCGCGCCCCCGGGGCGGTCGGCCCTCGAACGGGCCGAGGCGGTACTCGTCGAGCAGTACCCCCGGCTGGTCCGCCTCGCCTACGTGACCCTCCCGCCCTCCCTGGGCCGGCACACCCGGGTCCTCCTCGCGCACCGCGCCGTCCAGCACGCGCTGCCCGGAGGGCCCGGCGGCCGTGACCCCGGCGGCCCCGACAGCCCCGGCGGGCCCCTGGAGGAGCTGCGCTTACGCGTCCTGCGCACGGTCCTCGCCCCCACCGGACGGGCCCGCCGCCTCCTGGCCCGGACCGGCCGGCCGCTCACCCCGCCCTTCGTGTGGGGGCTGCGGCTGTGGCCCCCGGCGGGCGGCATCGACGAGGCGGCCCGGCTGCTGGGGGAGGCGCCCGGCCCGGTCCGGGCCGCCTTCGTCCTGCACCGGATCGACGGACTGCCCGAGGAGGCGGTCGCCCGGGTGCTGGGCGCGGCCGGGTCGGCGGGTGCGGCCGGAGCGGCGGACGCCGTGCGGGAGGCGCTGGCCGTACCCGTGGGGGAAACGCTCCTGCGGGCCCTGCGGAAACCGGAGTTCGACGCCAGCGTGGTCAGCGCCCGCCCCACCGACCTGCTGCGCCGCCGCCGCGGGGTCCGCGCCGGGTGGGCCGCGGCGGCCGTGCTGGCCCTGGTCTGCGGGGTCCTCGCGGCCGACTCCTCGCCCCCGCGCACCGAAGCGGCCCCGGCGGCCGGACCCGTCGCCGCCGGGGTGCTCGACCCCGCCCGGCTGGGCAGGGTCCCGGCCGGGGCCTGGGCCGACACCGCCCGTGTGGACTTCACGGCCTGGCCCGCCCGGGGCTCCCGGACCGGCGACCGGGCCCTGCTCACCCGGGCCCTGGGCGCCTGGGCGGCCCGGCCCGGCGGGGTCCGCACCACGGCCGCGCCCGGCACCCCGACCGATCCGCCGGGGCACCCGCCCCAGCTGCTGTACGCCGGGAACGTGCCCGGGGCGGAGCGGGGGGCGGGTACGGCGGCCGGTACGGCTACGGCACCGGCGGCCGGGGCGAGCGCGGCGCAGGCGCCCGGAGGAACGGCCGCCGGGGCGGGGCCGGGGGACGGGCCCGGCCCCGCGACGGCGGTCGTGGTCCTGCTCGACGGCGACCGCGTGGTGCGCTACACCGAGACCACGCGCGGTCCGCGCGGCCCGCGCACCCTCGACTTCGCCCGTACCGACGAGGCGGGCGTCACCACCGCGGCCGCCCTCGCCCTGACCCGCGACCGGGGCGGCCCGGCCGCGCGCTACCTGCTCGCGCCCTGGATCGCCACCGCCGCCACCCTCGACCTGCTCCGCGCCGGGGACCCCGCCCGGCCCCTGGCCGTGGCCGCCGACGGGGTCACGGCCCCGGCCGCCGTCCCCCGTGGCACAGGGGCCTGCGAGGCCTGGCCCGCGCTCGAACTGACCTCCTCCCCGCGCATCGTCGAGAAGCACTCCTTCGTCCTCGCCGACCTGGGCGGGCTCACCCCCGTCCACCTCACCTACACCCCGCTCCCCGACGGCCCCGCCGCCGTGCCCGCCCGCCAGCCCCGCGAAGCCACCGGACCGGCCGCCCGCGCGGCCTGGGCTCCGGGCGCCTGCGGGCTGCGCGAGCTGAGCGGCGGCGGCGTCCGGGCCGTGAACGTCTGGGACTTCGCCGACACCGAACTCCCCGACGGCGCGGGCCGGGCCACCTGGAGCTGCACCCGGGCCTCCGGCTGGGCCGGCCCCGGCGACGTCCTCGTACGGCTGCGCCCGCCCGCCGGGCCCCCGCAGGAGGTGGTCCGGGCGCGGTCCACCGCCGCCTGCGGCCGCTTCGGCCAGCACCTCCTCGTGGGCACCCGGTGGCGTTCCCCGGCGGGCCACTGGTACCAGCTCGCCGCCGGGAGCCGCGAGGTCGCCGCCATCACCGCGACCGGCGCCGTCCGGGCGGAGGTGAACGGCCGCAGCCTGACCGCCCCCGCCGGACCCGAGGGCGCCCCCGTCGCCCTGACGGGCCGGCTCACCGGCGGCGCCCGGATCACCGCCCTCGACGGAGGGGCGGGCGGCCGCGACTGAGGGCCCGCAGGGTCACCCGGCGCGGGGTGCCCGTCCCCCGGACACCGGTCGGGGGCTCCGTACCGCGGCTGTAACATGGGCCCATTGCGAGGGCCGTGACGCAGAGGTCACTGCCCTCGCTGTTTTTGCGTCACGTCCACCCGGACGAAATGCGGGCGCGTGCCCTTTCGGCGGTTCGATACGATGAACCGCATCACAATCCGTCACGGCACGCCGTTACGCATGAACCCGTACAAATGAAACGAATGGAGCATCCGAGGATGGCTCGACACCTGATCACCAGCGCGCTTCCCTACATCAACGGGATCAAGCACCTGGGCAACATGGTCGGGTCGATGCTTCCGGCGGATGTGTACTCCCGGTACCTCCGCCAGCGCGGCCACGACGTCCTGTACATCTGCGCCACCGACGAGCACGGCACCCCCGCCGAACTCGCCGCCAAGGAGGCCGGGATCTCGGTCGCCGAGTTCTGCGCGCAGGCGCACGACGCCCAGAAGGCGGTCTACGACGGCTTCGAGCTGTCCTTCGACTACTTCGGCCGCAGCTCCTCCGAGCAGAACCGCGAGATCACCCAGCACTTCGCGCGCAGGCTCCAGGAGAACGGCTTCATCGAGGAGCGGGCGATCCGGCAGGTCTACTCGCCGGTCGACGGCCGCTTCCTGCCGGACCGCTACGTCGAGGGCACCTGCCCGCACTGCGGTTACGACAAGGCCCGCGGCGACCAGTGCGAGAACTGCACCCGCGTCCTGGACCCCACGGACCTGATCGAGCCCCGCTCGGCCATCTCCGGCTCCACCGAGCTGGAGGTCCGCGAGACCACGCACCTGTTCCTGCGCCAGTCCGCGCTCCAGCACGAGGTCGAGGCCTGGGTCGCCGAGCACGAGGAGGAGTGGCCGCAGCTCGCCTCCTCCATCGCCCGCAAGTGGCTGACCGAGGGCCTGCACGACCGCGCCATCACCCGTGACCTCGACTGGGGCGTCCCGGTGCCCGCCGACACGTGGCCCGAACTGGCCGCCGAGGGCAAGGTCTTCTACGTCTGGTTCGACGCCCCGATCGAGTACATCGGCGCCACCAAGGAGTGGGCCGACCTGGACCCGGCGAACCGCGACTACAAGGCCTGGTGGTACGAGGCCGAGGACGTCCGCTACACCCAGTTCATGGCGAAGGACAACGTCCCGTTCCACACGGTGATGTTCCCCGCCACCCAGCTGGCCACCCGCGAGCCGTGGAAGAAGGTCGACTACGTCAAGGCCTTCAACTGGCTGACGTACTACGGCGGCAAGTTCTCCACCTCGCAGAAGCGCGGCGTCTTCACCGACCAGGCGCTGGAGACCCTCCCGGCCGACTTCTGGCGCTACTTCCTCATCGCGAACGCGCCCGAGTCGGACGACTCGTCGTTCACCTGGGAGCACTTCGCCGCCACGGTCAACAAGGACCTCGGCGGCACCCTCGGCAACTTCGTCAACCGGGTACTGACCTTCTCCCGCAAGAAGTTCGGCGACGAGGTCCCCGCGGGCACCGCCGCCGGCGCGGCCGAGGCCAGGCTGGGCGAGCAGATCGCCGAGCTCCTCGCCGAGTACGAGGGCCACATGGAGGCCCTCCAGTACCGCAAGGCGGCGGCAGCGCTGCGCGCCCTGTGGTCGGCCGGAAACGCGTACCTGGACGAGAAGGCCCCCTGGCTGGAGGTCAAGACCGACCTGGAGGGCGCGGCCCTCACCCTGCGCACCGCGATGAACCTCATCCACCTCTACTCGGTGGTCTCCGAGCCCCTCATCCCGGCCTCCGCGCGCGCCATGCGCTCCGCGTTCGACCTCGCGGACGACACGGCGGTGTGGGTGACCCCGGAGCAGGCCAAGTCACTGGACGCGGTCCCGGCCGGAACCCCGTTCACCGTGCCGCCGGTGCTCTTCGCGCGGATCACCGAGGAGGACCTGGAGTCCTACCGCGAGCGCTTCGGCGGTTCCCCGGAGGCCTGACGGCCCCGCCGCCAACGGCTCCCCGAAGGGCGCGACCTGCCGAGGTCGCGCCCTTCGGCGTGAACGGCGGCCGCGGCCCGCGGGACCGGCCGGGGTAGGGAAAACCCCACCACGAAGGCTCCGCCTGGGCGTGCAGACCCGAGGAGGCCGCGCGGCTGGAATGGGTCCATGACCCCTTCCGCCCGCCCGCTCCCGCTCGTGGCCTCCCGTCTCCTGCCCGCCTCGTCCACCGCCCGGTGGACCGCCGGCTGGCTCCTCGCTGCCGTCTGGGCGCTGGCGTTCCCCCTGTTCTCCCCGCTCGGCCCGCACCGGCTGTGGGGCTGCTGCGCGGCCGCGGGATACCTGGTGGCCGCCGGGGCCACCGCCCTGGGCCGCCCGCGCTCGGCGCGGGCCGCGGCCCTGACCGGAGCCGTCGTCCTGCCCCTGCTCTACCTGGTCCTCACCGGTCAGGGCCAGTCGGAGGTGGGCGTGATCGAACGGTCCGGGCGGCTCCTGCTGGAGTCCGGACGGCTCTACGTGGACCGGCCCGCCGGAGTCGAGGAGTACACCCCCTACCTGCCCGGCATGGCCCTCCTCGGCCTCCCGCGCGCCCTGCTGGGCGGCGGCGACGGCTGGACGGTCCGCCTCCTCGGCGACGCCCGGATCTGGTGCGCGGCGGCCCTGTTCACCTCCCTGTGGGCCGGCCGCCGGATGCTCGGCGCTCCCCCCTCGCCGCTGCTCCCGCTGCTGGTGGCCTCTCCGGTGGTGGCCCTTCCGCTGGTGGTGAGCGGGGTGGACCTGCCGCTGGCGGGACTGTGCTGCCTGGCGCTCGCGGCGGCCGTCTCCGGCCGTCCGGCGGTGGCCGGGGCGGCGCTCGCGGCGGCGTGCGCCATGAAGTGGACCGCGCTGCCCGCGGTGGCGGTGGCCGTCGCCGTCCTCGGGGCATGTCGCGGCGCGCGGGCGGCGGTGCGCTGTGCGGCGGTGGCGGTGTCCGGCACGGCGGTGCTGGTGCTCCCGGGGGTGCTGCTCCAGCCGGCGGAGCTGTGGCGGCAGGTGTTCGCCTTCCCGACGGGCCGGGCGGACGTGCCGACCCCGGCGAGCAGCCCCCTGCCGGGGCACCTGCTCGCCGGACTCGGACCGTGGGGCTGGCACGTGACGGTGGCCCTGCTGACCCTGGCCGGACTGGGGGTGGCGCTCTCCCTGTGGGCGCGCCCGCCGCGCACGGCCGTCGCCGCCGCCGACCGGCTCGCGCTGGGACTGACCCTGGCCTTCCTGCTGGCCCCGGCGGGCCGCTTCGGCTACCTGGCACTGCCGCTCCTGCTGGTGCTGTGGGCCCGCTCCGTCACGCCCCGGCCGCCCGTCGCGTCCCGGATCGTGGCCCGCTCCCGGGCGCGGGAGCCCCGGGCGGCCGGGGCGGCGTAGGGTCTGGTCATGCGCCACACCACGCTGACCGAGCACGCCCGTTGCATCTGGGGCGACGAGTACGGACCCACGCCCGAGTGCGATCGCCAGGAGCACGACTCGTCGTACTTCGTGGAGGAACTGACCTTCGCCGGGCCGGACGAGATCATCGCCATGATCCGCGAGCTGTGCCCGGCCGTGGTCGACGGCCTGCTCCCCGTGTGGGTCCGCAACCTGGCCTACCGGCTGCTCCTGCTGCAACGGCCCGACGACCCGGCCCTGATCAGGGAAGCGGCCTTCAACCTGGAGGCGCACGGCCCCTCCTGGGACGAGATCGCGGAGGAACTCCGCGCCCGCGCGGACGCCCTGGACCCGGAGGAAACCAAACCCTGGGGCACCTGGCTGCGAGGGAGCAGGGCGTAGGGGGTGCCCGGAGGATCAGGCGGGGCGTGCCGGGAGTCCCGGCCCCTGTCCCGGTCCGCCGGACGTCCCCTCGGTCCCGTCCCGGCCCCGGAGGTGGGCCAGGACCGCCAGGACGCGGCGGTTGCCCTCCGTCGGGTCCAGGTCCAGTTTCGTGAAGATGCTGCCGGAGTGCTTCACGACGGAGGCCTCGGTGATGAACAGCCGGGCCGCGACCGCCTGGTTGTTGAGGCCCTCCGCCATCAGCGCGAGCACCTCCCGCTCGCGGGGCGTCAGGCGGGCCAGCGGCCGGTCGGCGGCCGTCGGCGGCGCGAGCAGGACGCGCACCACCTCCGGGTCGATGACCGTCTGGCCGCCGTGGACCCGTTCCAGGGCGTCGAGGAACTCGGTCACCTCGCCGACCCGGTCCTTGAGCAGATAGCCCAGCCCGGCCGCCGAAGCGCCGGTGAACAGCTGGGCCGCGTACGCCGTCGCCACGTACTGGGAGAGCACCAGGACCGGCAGCGAGGCGTCCCGGGAGCGCAGTTCGAGCGCGGCGCGCAGCCCCTCGTCGCGCAGTCCGGGCGGCATCCGGACGTCCGTGACGACCACGTCGGGCCGCTCGGTCTCCACCGCCTCCAGGAGGGCGGGGGCGTCGCCCACGGCGGCGATGACCCGGTGGCCGCCGAGGGTCAGCAGCTCGGTCAGGCCGGCACGCAGCAGCACGGAGTCCTCCGCGAGGATCACACGGAGCACGGGACCTCCACGCGCAGTTCGGTCGGACCGCCCACCGGACTGGACACCGTCAGCCTGCCCTGCAACATCGCCACCCTGTCCGCGAGACCCGCCAGGCCCGCTCCCGCGCCGGGATCGGCCCCGCCGCGGCCGTCGTCCGTGATGGTGAGGGTGAGCCGGTCCCCCTCGACCCTACCGGCGACGCCGACGTGCGCGGCCCCGCTGTGTTTGGCGGCGTTGGCGAGGGCCTCGGTGACGGTGAAGTAGGCGGTCGTCTCCACGGCATCGGGCAGCCGGGGCAGGCCGCGGAGGTCCACCGTGACCGGGACGGGATGGCGCAGCGCCACCTCGGCGACGGCCGCCGCCAGGCCGTGGTCGGTCAGCACCTGGGGGTGGATGCCGCGGACCAGGTCCCGCAGTTGCTCCAGCGCCAGCTTGGCCTCGGCGCGCCCCCGGCCGACCAGGGCCGTGGCCTGCGCCGCCTCCGGGATCCCGCGCAGCCGCAGCTCCGCGAGGCCCAGGGTCATGCTGAGGGCGACCAGTTGTTGCTGGGCCCCGTCGTGCAGGTCCCGTTCGATGCGCCGCCGTTCCGCCTCGAAGGCCTCCACGAGCCGGACCCGCGACCGGGTCAGCTCCAGCACCCGGCCGTCCTCCTCGTGCGGCCCGAGCAGCAGCCGGGCCGTCTTCACCTGCGCCCCGGCGATCAGCGCACCCGCGTACGCCGCGAGCACCAGCCCCGCCAGCCCGGCGGCCGTCCCGCCCAGCGCCTCCAGCGGCCCCGTCACGGCCCGGCCGGGTATCAGCATCACCGGCTCCGGGGCCAGCGCCCACACGACGGCCGGTGACACCACGAGGAGCAGCGAGAACGCCACCAGCGCCAGCACCCCGAACCCGGCCGCGCCGAACACGGCCCCCAGCAGGGCGGCGTAGCCCAACTCCCGCCAGGTGGCCCGTTCCCGCAGCCGGGTGCGCAGCCAGGCGGCGGCGCCGGCCCCGGCGAGCGAGGTGTGCGGATCGGCGACGGGAGCCGGCTCGACCCACCGGAGCCTGCGCCGTTCCAGCTCGGCCAGCGGCACGGCACCGGCGACGGCGGCCGGCAGCAGCAGGAGTCCGATCCCGGCGACCGCCAGCACCACTCCGAGTCCCACGAGCAGCACCAGGGCGACCAGCACCGCGTACCCGAGGGGGAACCCGCTGCCGAGGTACGCCCAGCACCGCCACGGCCACCACGACCGCAGGAACCGCCACGGCCGCCGCCCCGCCGCCCACACGGCCACCGGAGGAGCGGGGAGCGGGGTGGTGGTACCGGACATGGGCCCCAGCCTAAGGGCTGTGGCGCCCGGTTCGACGGGCCCGGGGAATGGTCACCTGCGCCAGAACAGGTGGTGCGTCACGCCGCTCGGGCTGGGCACGACCTCCAGGTGGAACCGGTCGAGCAGTTCGTCCGGTGATTCCCACAGCCGCAGTCCGGACCCGAGCTCCACCGGCGAGACCGCCACGTGCAGGGTGTCGACGAGGTCGGCGTCGAGGAACGCCCGGACGGTC
Source organism: Streptomyces sp. AB3(2024) (assembly GCF_041862025.1). Lineage (NCBI taxonomy): Bacteria > Bacillati > Actinomycetota > Actinomycetes > Kitasatosporales > Streptomycetaceae > Streptomyces > Streptomyces sp. AB3(2024). Next base: position 1,858 of record NZ_JBGWAB010000179.1, on the reverse strand, counting down.
GTGACCCCGCCACCGAGCCGGACGTCCTTGCCCCGGGCCGCCTCCCGCGCCTGCTCCAGGACCGTGGCCGGGTCGCCGTCGACGAAATGGAAGGTGGTGTCGGAGAGCGAGAATGAGGGACGCCGGTGGTGGGTCATGACGAACACGGGGGTGCGGAACGGGGGCTCGTCCCCCCACCAGCCGCGCCACTCGTGATCGTTCCAGGGCCCGCGCTGGGGCCCGAACTTGTTGCGGCCCATGATCTCGGCACCGATGTTGACCGCGTAGTCCCGCGTGAAGTGGTCGTCGAGGCCCCGACTGCCCCCGGGATCCGTGCGCATGGGCCAGCTCGCCGTGGCGCCGGCCCAGGCGAACAGCCTCCCGGGATCGACGTGGCCGAACGGATTCTCGAAGCTCTGATCCTCACCGGCACCGATGCCGTCGGTCGAGACGTTGAAGTTCTGGACCCTCAACAGCTGAGCCACGCGTTCCTCCTGTGTTGTCGGACGACGACAGTGAGACTGGTCGCGCCCGGAAAACTCATCGCCGCGTCCGTGACCGATCGCACAACGGGCCATCCCGCGTCCTGATTCGTCAGGTTCAGGCGGTTCAGGTGGTTCGGGGGTTCATGGTGGCGACGAGTGCGGCGTCCTCGCCCGGAACCCCGGAACCCCGGGACCCGCCCGGCACTGCCGCCGAGGCTCCGGCGTGACCCGAGGGCCGCGCCGACTCCGGCGGCTAGCGTGGGGGCCATGACATCCGCGACGCGCCCGGCCGTAGACCAGGCCCCCGCAGACCCGGCCGCGACCGACGAGGCCCTGGCCACCCAGCCCATCGGCTACTGGAGCGGCCTGGCCCACGCGAAGGTCACCCGGCACCTGCGCGACGCCCTCGCCCGGATCGACGTCACCCAGCCCGAGTACTGGGTGCTCAACCGCGTCCACGGCGGCCCGTCGGCGCCCACCCGCACGGAGGCCATCGTCCAGCTGACGCCGCTCGCGGACGACCCGGACGAGATCGCCCGGGTCGTCGACCGGCTCGTGCACCGGGGCTGGCTGTGCGCCGACACCGGGCAGCGGCTGTACCTCACCGGGGCCGGGGAGGCGGCCAGGGCGCGGGTGAGGGGCGTGGTGACCGAACTGCGCGCGGTGGTCCACGAGGGCATCGCCGACGAGGAGTACGTCGCCGCGCTCCGGGTGCTGCGCACGATGATCGCCAACGTGGAGCGCGCGGACGGGGCCTGATCCCGCGGGTCCGCGCCCGCGGGGCCCTTTCCGCCGGCCCGCCCCGCCCGACCGCCCCGCCCGACCGTTCCGCCCGACCGTTCCGTCCCCGCACCCCGTCTGACGGAAGGTCAGGCGGGGTCCGTGTTCTTCCGGCCGTCCCGAAGTCACCCTTCGAGGGCGGATCTTGACCTGACTGCCGCGTGTCGAACCGGCGCCTTGATCGTTTCTTCAGCCGTAACCCTCATATCGGCTGCCGAATCGGGAGGAGCGCGGTGACGGCTTGGCAGTACTTCGCCGGGGCGGGTCTGGTGGCGGTGCTCTGCCCCCTGCAGGGCCATGTGGCGGTCGCGGGCGACACCGACGGCCACGGCCACGGCCGAGGGGCCCGGCTGGACGTGTGCGTGCCGGGCGGGCATCCGGAGCCGCCCGTCGTACGGCCGCCCGTCTCGCCGCCGCCCGAGGTGCCGGGGCCGCCCGTGGCCGTTCCCTCCGTGCGGGTGACCCTGCCCGGCGTGCAGCGGCCCACCGTGCACCACCCCGGGGAGGCCCCCGGCCTTCCGGGGACGCCCGCGCCCGACGCCCCCGTGCCGGACGCCCCGGCGCAGCCGCCCACGGCTCCGCCGGCGCCCGGGCCCGGACCGGAGCCGGTCCCC
>NZ_JBGWAB010000178.1:0-13238 GCF_041862025.1 Streptomyces sp. AB3(2024) | reverse complement strand
AAGGCGCTGGATTCCGGTCACTGGAAGGGCGTCGCGGCCGACGCCTTCCGGGAGAAGTTCGCCGTGGGGGGGGGGGGGGGGGGGGGGGGCGGCGGCGGCCGGCCCGCGGCGCCCGCCGCCCCCGGCCGGCCCCCCCCCGCCCCCCCCCGCGCCCCCCCCCACGCCTCCGACGCCTGCCGGACGGCGGGCGACGCGCTGGAGCGCTACGCGGAGACGGTGCAGTGGGCGCAGCAGCAGGCCGGGCAGGCCATCGTGCTCCACAAGCAGGCGGTCAAGGCCCATCAGGACGCCGCGGACGCCTACTCCAGGGCCGTGAACACCTACAACGCGGTCGCCCTGTCGGGAAAGAACCCGGGTCCCGTGCCCGCCAAACCGGACGCCGTGGGCGTCGCGGACGCCAAGCGGGCCCAGGAGATCCTGGACGAGGCCCGCCGCCAGCGGGACGACGCCGCGACGGCGGCCGGCCGCGCCCTGAGGGCCGCCCTGGAACACGCCCCGGCCGCCCCCTCGGCACGCGAGCGGGCCATGGCCACGGTCACCGATCAGGCAGTCGGACAGGCCCTCGAACTGAACCACGTCGTCGGCGGAGCCCTCAAGGGCACTGCCGGGACGATCAATTTCGCGCGCGGCCTCAGCCCGTTCGACTCGTACAACGTCACCCACCCCGGCGAGTACCTCCAGAACGTCAACATGACCCTCGCCGGGCTGGTCTCCACTCCCGCCCACCCCGAACGCGTGGTCAGCGGCCTCATCGATCCGTTCCGTGACGACCCCTACGAGGGCGCCGGCCGGCTCCTGCCCGAATTCGTGGGCGCCAAGGGCGCCGGTGGCGCTGCCCGGGCGGCGGAAGCCGCGGTGGGCAAGACGGCGGCCCGGCAGACGGTGGAGGTCGAGGCCCGTGCGGCGGCCCGCGCCAGGGCCGAGCTGAAGTGCGTGGTCGACCCCGTCGAGGTGGCCACGGGCCGGATGATCCTGCCGCAGACGGACCTGGTCCTGCCGGGGTCGCTGCCGCTCGTCTTCACCCGGACCTTCGAGTCCTCGTACCGCACGGGCCGCTGGTTCGGCCCGGCCTGGGCGTCCACCGTCGACCAGCGGCTGGAGGCCGACGAGGAGGGCCTCGTCCTCGTCCGCGAGGACGGCAGCCTGCTCGCCTATCCGCACCCCGAACCCGGGGTCCCGGTGCTTCCCGCCCACGGGCAGCGCTGGCCGCTCGTCCTCGACGCGGACGGCGGGTACACGGTCACGGACCCGGAGAGCGGACACGTCCGCCACTTCTCGGACGAGGGCCTCCTCACCCAGCTCGACGGCCGGGGCGGCGCCTGGATCGCCTTCTCCTACGACGCCTCCGGCGCCCCTGTGTCCCTGTCCCACAGCGGCGGCCACGAACTGCGCCTCACGACGTCGCAGGGGCGCGTCACCGGCCTCTCCCTCGGGGACGGCACCGAGGTCCTGCGCTACGGCTACACGGACGGCCACCTCACCCACGTCACCAACTCGTCCGGCCGCCCTCTGCGGTTCGGCTACGACGGGGTCGGCCGGATCACGTCCTGGACCGACACCAACGACCGCCGCTTCGACTACGTCTACGACGACCGGGACCGCTGCGTCGCCCAGTCCGGCGGCAACGGCCACCTGAACGTCCGCTTCGCGTACGAGGACGGTGCCACCGTCCTCACCGACTCCCTCGGCCACAGCACCCGGTTCGAGGTCGACCACAACGCCCGGGTCACCGCCGAGACCGACCCGACCGGCGCCACGACCCGCTCCACCCACGACGCCGTGGGCCGGCTGCTCAGCCGTACGGACGCGCTCGGCCACACCACCCGCTTCGCGTACGACGACGCGGGGCGCCTGGTCTCCCTGCTCCGTCCGGACGGCGGGGAGGTCCGGGCGGCGTACGACGGTCCGGGCCTGCCGGTCGAGGTGGTCCAGCCGGACGGCCGCACCTTCCGCTCGACGTACGACGACCGCGGCAACCGCACCTCGGCCACGGCCCCGGACGGCACCACCACCCGCTTCGCGTACGACCAGCACGGCCACCTGGCGTCCGTGACGGACGCCCTGGGCGCGGTCACCACCGTGCGCTGCGACCCGGCGGGCCTGCTGCTGGAGACCGTCGACCCCCTGGGCGCGACGACCCGCTACACCCGCGACGCCTTCGGCCGGCCGGTCGCCGTCACCGATCCCCTCGGGCACACCACCCGCCTCACCTGGAACGTGGAGGGCCGCCTGCTGCACCGGGAGAACCCCGACGGCAGCACGGAGTCCTGGACGTACGACGGCGAGGGCAACTGCGTCACCCACACCGACGCGCTGGGCGGGGTGACGGTCTCCGAGTACGGGGACTTCGACCTCCTGACGGCCCGGACCGGCCCCGACGGGGTCCGCCACACCTTCACCCACGACACCGAGCTGCGCCTCACGGGCGTCACCAACCCCCAGGGCCTGACCTGGACCTACGCCTACGACCCGGCCGGCCGCCTCGCCTCGGAGACGGACTTCGACGCCCGGACGCTGACGTACGCCCACGACCCGGCGGGCCGCCTGGCCTCCCGTACGAACGCGGTCGGCGCGCGGACCACGTACGCGCACGACCCCCTCTCCCGGCTCGTGCGCAAGGAGACGGCGGACGGCACCACCTCCTACTCCTACGACGCCTTCGGCGAGCTGCAGCGGGCGGTCTCCCCGGACGGCACCACGCTCACCCGGGAGCGCGACCGCCACGGCCGCCTGCTCGCGGAGACGGTGGACGGGCGCACGACCGCGTACGCGTACGACGCCCTGGGCCGCCGCACCGTCCGCACCACACCGGGTGGCGCCCGGTCCGAGTGGACGTACGACGCGGCCGGCCGCCGCGCCGCGCTCACGGCCTCGGGCCGCACGATCGCCTTCGAGCGCGACGCGGCGGGCCGGGAGCTGAGGCGCACCCTCGGCGCCGGCCTCTCCCTCACCCAGGAGTACGACCCCCTCGGCCGCCTCACCGGCCAGCACGTGGTCGGCGAGGACGGCCGCACCCTCCAGCGCCGCGGCTACGCGTACCGCGCGGACGGCGCCCTCACCTCGATGGACGACGCCCTCGCGGGCCCCAGCACGTTCACCCTGGACCCGGCGTCCCGCGTCACGGCCGTCGACGCGGCGAACTGGTCGGAGCGCTACGCGTACGACGACGCCGGCAACCAGACCAGCGCGGCCTGGCCGACCCACCACCCGGGCACCGAGGCCCACGGCGCCCGTACGTACACGGGCACCCGGATCACTTCCGCCGGAGCGGTCCGCTACGAGTACGACGCCCTGGGCCGCACGGTCCTGCGCCGGAAGACCCGCCTCTCGCGCAAGCCGGACACCTGGCGCTACGAGTGGGACGCGGAAGACCGCATGACCGGGGTCACCACCCCGGACGGCACGCGGTGGCGCTACCGCTACGACGCCCTGGCCCGCCGCACGTCGAAACAACGGCTCACCCCCACGGGCGAGGTGGCTGAGCAGACCCTCTTCACCTGGGACGGCACCACCCTCTGCGAGGAGACGGCCGGCCCGGTCACCCTCACCTGGACCCACGACGGCCTCCACCCCCTCACCCAGGCGGAACGCGTCATCGGCACGACCGACGAGCGCTTTTTCGCCATCGTCACCGACCTGATCGGCACCCCCAAAGAGCTCATATCCGAGTCGGGCGCCATCGCCTGGCGCGCCCGCTCCACCCTCTGGGGCACCACCACCTGGACCCGCGACGCGAGTGCCTACACCCCACTCCGCTTCCCGGGCCAGTACTTCGACCCCGAATCGGGCCTCCACCACAACTTCTTCCGCACCTACGACCCCGAAACGGCCCGCTACCTCACCCCGGACCCCCTGGGCCTGTCCCCGGCCCCGAACCCGGCGACGTACGTCGACAACCCCCACACGTGGTCTGATCCGCTGGGGCTCGCGCCCTGCCCGGAGATCCACGACCGGAAGCTCGACTATTTGTTCAACCGCGACATCAAACCGGATCCACACAACTCACCCCGCGCGAAGCAGAACGCGGAGCAACTGAGAAGCATCGGCTTCAGCGACACCCCAGCGTCGCGCGCGTACGTCAGGTCCCACCTTGAGGAAGCAGCATCCACGGGGATTTTCGAAAGAAGGTTCACCAGCGAACACGGAGAATTTGGAATCACCCGCTCCTTGATCATGGGACCCAACGGAATGCGCTCAATGGAAGCGTCATGGCAGATCGCGGCCGACGGCTCCCATCGACTCACAACCGTCATCATCAAGGGTGGGAGCTACTGGCGCAGTATAAAATAAAATCGGCCACCCCGTAGGAGCATCCACATGAGTCCTGAATTCACAACACCACCCCCTCAGGCATTCGTCGACGCCTTCGGCGTCGAACCCACAGCCGAAGGCGAACACGGATACACGCTATATCTTTCCGAAATCACCGGCCAAGACATCACCTTCTCATACAATGCAATGATGCAGTCCGTCGCACTATTTTGGACGCCTTCAGCAGAAGGGATCCCGATCCGAATCCACCGCGAAGGGGCAACACTCTTGCGCATCCTTGAAGAATTCCAAAAAACGAAGATCGTCGTTGAGTTCAGAACAGAAGACACGATCGGGCACATGACCCTACAAGTATTCCCCAGCCTGGAATTCCATGAGGAAACTCTGATCACATAGGGATACACCTCGCCCTAATGCTCCAGCAGGATTACTAAGGGCTGTCCGGCTGAGTTCCATCTTCATCCGGCGTCGCGCCTGCCGCTCCGGCGGCCCCGGAAATGCCTTAGGCCGGGGTCGGGTCCGTAGGTAACGTCGGGATCTTCGGGTTCGTTGGGGCCCGGAGTACTTGAGGTGTGCGGCTGTGGTTGTGCGTGAGTCGGCTGCCGTGTGGAGTCTGCCGGCCGGGGATGCGCGGGCGTTGTGGTGGAGCGTCGGGGCTCGGGGGGAGCTCGGCGTGGTGCGGGTGGACGAGCGGGTGCTGAAGCGGTCGGACTACGTCGCCGGGTGGGTCGGGTGGGGTGCGGCGGAGCCGTTCGACGCCGCGTTGGAGGTGTTCGGCGCCGACGGGCGGGTCCGGCGGCGCGTGGCCGTGCGGGGCGTGCCGCCGCACATCAGCCATCTCGCCCTGCTGCCCGGCGACCGGTTCCTCCTCGTGTCGGGCCGTTCCGGCCAGGACCGGCAGGGCCGTTGGGCCGACAACGCGTACGTGTACGACCGCGACGGGCGCCGCGAGGGTGCGTTCTGCATCGGCGACGACGTCCAGGTCGTCGTCGGCAGTCGCCGCGGCGGGATCTGGACCGCCTACGGCGACGAGGGCATCTTCGGCCACCACCCCGAGTCCCGCGGCGCGCTGGCCGGCTGGAGCAGTCGGGGCGGCGCCGTCTGGACGCCGCGTACGCCCTTCCCCGCCGGCCCCGTGCAAGGCCGCACCGGCTGCACCGAGGGCGACCGGGTGTGGCTGGCCTGGTACTGCCGCGAGGGGACGCACCTGAGCCGGATCACCCCGTCAACCGGCGAGGTCACCACCTTCCGGAGCCCGGTGACGGACATCGACGGCATCGCCGTCCGCGGCGACCGGGCCGTGTTCAGCCGCCGCGATCACAACCGGCCCGCCGTCACCCTGACCCGCGCCCGGCTGGTCGGCGGGGTCCTGGAGGCCGTCGCCGAGGAGCGGGTCGCCGTCCCCGGACCGGTCGTGCTGCGCTGCGCTCAGGGCCGGGACGGGGTGCTGTGGCTGCGGGCCGGGGACTCCTGGGTGCGCTTCAAGGCCTGAGACGGGCGGGCGCGCGGCCGGTGTCAGTGGGGGTCGCTACGTTCGGGGCATGTCGATCTCCGTACAACTGCGCGACTCCGTGGTGCTGCCGGGTGGGGGCGCCCTCGTCAACGGCTACGGCTTCGAGAGCCGGGCGGGCGGCCCGCGCCGGGCCCTGCTGCCGCACGGGCACGAGCTGGAGGTCCACGACCTGGACGAGCTGTTCGCGGGCAAGCACGCCCCGGTCGCCGCCTTCCCGCTCCCCTGGCCCGGCTGGGACCGCGGGGTCAACTCCCTGAGTCCGGACGCCTCGTACGCCGTGTTCTCGGGCCAGCGCGCCGTCCGGGCCGTCGGCGCGGGAGGGGAGACCCTCTGGGAGTACCGGCACGGCTGCTGGGGGCCCGAGCTCGGGCACCCGCACACCGGGGACGAGCAGGAGGTGTGCCGGGGCCTCGAACACGGGTCCTGCCGGGTCTCGGACGACGGCCGGACCGTCTGGGCGCACGTCGTGATCGGCGAGCAGGAGCACTGGGTCGTCCTCGACGCCGCGGACGGGCGGGAGCTGGCACGCCTGCCCCTGGACAGCGCCGCCGCCGGCTCGCACCACCTCTCCCACCCCGACGGCGTGCACATGGGCCTGTCCATCGGAATGGGCCAGGACGGCATCCTGCTCCACTGGGCCCGGTGGGACGGCACGCAGCTGGTCGACTGGGACCTCAACGAGTCGATGGACCGCATCCTGATGGACGTCCACCCGGGCCACCGGGGCTTCCTCACGGTCGAGCACTACGGAAGGGACCTCCACCTGCACGCACTGGACGGTGACGTCCTCGCCACGGGAACCCCGGATCCGGCCGACGAGGACGCGGACGAGGACCGGCCCTGCTGGGACTACGGCTGCGGCTTCGTCGACGCCGACACGGTCATCGCCTCCACCGTCGACTGCGACGCCGACGAGAACCCGGAACTGTCCCGCCACTGGCTGCTCGACGCCCGCACCCTGGAGGTCCGCGGCCGCGTCACCTACCCCGGCGCCCCCGCCACCGGCTACCTGCTCCCGCTCGGCGACGGCACCTGGCTCACCCACGACGGCAAGACCCAGACCCTCAACCGGTGGGCCGAAGCCACGGTCTGAGCGCGGTCACAAGCACTCCACCCACAGCAGCTTCCCCGCGTGCGGCCCGTTCAGCCGGTACGAGCCGTACCGGTCCGCGCAGAGCCGTACGAGGACCAGCCCGCGCCCGCCCTCCGCGTCCTCGGCCGGCTCCGGGCCGAAGGGGGACGGGATGTCCCGACCGGTGTCCCAGACCCCGAGCCGGAGCCGCCCGGCCGCCATCGCCCGCAGCCGGAGCGCGCAGGGGCCGCGGGTGTGGCGGTGGGAGTTCGACACCGGTTCGCTCGCGAGCAGTTCGGCGGTGTCGGCGAGAGCGGTCATGCCGTGGCGCTGGAGCACGGCCCGCAGGGTGGTCCGGGCGATGCCCGCGGCGCGGGGATCGTGCGGGAGGTGGAGGGTGTAGGCCCAGGACGGAGTTACGGTAGCGCCCATGGAAGTCTCCGCTCGAGGAGGAGAGTTGGACCCTGCGCATGCGGTGCCCGGTGACCAGGTCGCTCCGTCGAGCGGGGTTCTTCCAGGCGGTGGCCTGACAGCAACGACAGAGAGGTCCGCTTAATGAGTTAGGCGCTTCGCGCTAAATGCAGGCAACGCCCACTCGTGTGGGTGACACTTCCTCGCGGAGGAACGCACGATGCCCATTCGCAGCAGCCCCACCGCGCGTCAACTGCGCTTCGCAGCCGAGCTGCGCCGGATGCGCGAACGCGCCGGGCTCACGTCCGCCGAGGCCGCCGGGCTCCTCGGTATCAAGCCGAACCAGGTCAGCAACATGGAGGCCGCACGGTTCGGCGTCAGCCCCGAGCGGATCCGTATCCTCGCCCGCCACTACGACTGCTCCGACACCTCGCTGGTCGACGCGCTGATCGCGATGACCGGCGAGCGCAAGGGGGCCGGCTGGTGGGAGGAGTACCGTGACCGGCTGCCCGCGGCCTGGCTGGACCTCGCGGAGCTGGAGCACCACGGCCGCATGCTCCGGGACGCCATCACCGTGCACATCCCCGGGCTGCTCCAGACGCCCGAACACGCCCGCGAGATCTTCCGGCAGGCCGTTCCGGCGCTCCCTCCGCCCGGCATCGAGGACCGCGTCTCGTTCCGCGTCCGACGCCAGCGGGTCCTCTACGAGGACGACCCGACCCCGTACCGGGCGACGGTCCACGAGGCCGCCCTGCGCATCGCGGCGGGCGGTCCGTCCGTCTTCGCGGCCCAGTTGAAGCACCTGCTCGACATGAGCGAGCGCGACCACATCACCCTGCGCGTGATTCCGTTCTCGGTGGGCACGTTCCCCGGATCCGGCCAGTCCGTCTACTGCGTCCACGGCACGGTGCCCCGGCTCGACACCGTCTACCTGGACCAGTCGCACGGGCTCGCCTTCCTCGACACCGAGCCCCAACTGAGCAAGTACCGGCTGCTCTTCGACCGGCTCGACGCGGTCGCCCTGCCACCGGGGCGGACCCGTGACCTGATCCACGACATCGTCCGCAACCTGTGAGGGGAAGCCCCCGTGCCCGAACCCGACTGGCAGCGGTCCTCGTACTGCGCCGAAGGCAGCTCCTGTGTGTACGTGGCCACGGCCCACGAAGGCCAGGTGCTCATAGCCGACAGCCCCGCACCCCGTACCACCCTCACCCTCTCCCCCGCCGCCTGGGCCGTCTTCCTCGGAGCCGTCCGCGGCGACGGGGCCTGAAACGCCGACGGGGCGGCGTCTCCCGCGCGGTGTCGGGGTACGCCGCCCCTGGGGCGGGACGGGGGATGCGCTGTCACGGCGGTTACTTCGGGTCGGCGTTGAACTTCGCGGTGGCCCAGAGGTAGCCGAGGGCGGTGAGGGCGAGGCACCAGGTGACGGCGAGCCAGCCGTTGTTGCCGATCTCGGTGCCGAGGAGGAGGCCGCGGAGGGTTTCGATGGCCGGGGTGAAGGGCTGGTACTGGGCGATGGGCTGGAACCAGCCGGGCATCGAGTGGACCGGGGTGAAGGCGCTGGAGAGCAGGGGCAGCAGGATCAGGGGCATCGCGGAGTTGCTGGCGGCCTCGGCGTTGGGGCTGACCAGGCCCATGCCGACGGCGATCCAGGTGAGTGCCAGGGCGAAGAGGGTCAGGAGTCCGAAGGCCGCCAGCCATTCCAGGACGGTGGCGTCGGTGGATCGGAAGCCGATGGCCACGGCGACGGCTCCGATGAGGACCACGCTGGCCACGCACTGCAGGACGCTGCCGGCGACGTGTCCGATGAGGACGGAGGGGCGGTGGATGGCCATGGTGCGGAAGCGGGCGATGATCCCTTCGGTCATGTCGTTGGAGACGGATACGGCGGTGCCGATGGTGGTGCTGCCGATGGTCATCAGGAGCAGGCCGGGGACGACGTAGGCGAGGTAGGCGGAGCGGTCGGCGGTGCCGCCGCCGATGCCCGCGCTCATGGTGTCTCCGAGGATGTAGACGAAGAGCAGGAGCAGCATGACGGGGGTGAGGAGGAGGTTGAGGGTGAGGGAGGGGTAGCGGCGGGCGTGCAGGAGGTTGCGGCGCAGCATGGTGGCCGAGTCGCGGGCGGCGAGGGTGAGGGTGCTCATCGGGTGGCCTCCGTCGGCTGGTGGGGGATGGTGGTGGTGTCGGTGAGGGCGAAGAAGACGTCGTCGAGGTCGGGGGTGTGGACGGTGAGTTCGTCGGCTTCGATGCCGGCGGTGTCCAGGTGGTCGAGGAGGGTGCGCAGTTCGCGCTGGGTGCCGCCGCTGGGGACCTGGAGGGTGAGGGATTCGTCGTCGGGGGTGGCGGTGGGCAGGGTGTGGGCGGCGTTGCGGTAGCGGTCCGGGTCGGTGAAGCGCAGGCGTACGTGTCCGCCGGGGACGAGGCGCTTGAGTTGTTCGGCGGTGCCTTCGGCGGCGATGCGGCCGTTGTTGAGGACGGCGATGCGGTCGGCGAGCTGGTCTGCTTCTTCCAGGTACTGGGTGGTGAGGAAGACGGTGACGCCGCCGGTGACCAGGGTGCGGATGATCTGCCACATGGTGTGGCGGGAGCGGGGGTCGAGGCCGGTGGTGGGTTCGTCGAGGAAGATGATCCGTGGGCTGCCGACCAGGGTCATGGCGATGTCCAGGCGGCGTTTCATGCCGCCGGAGTAGGTGGAGGCGGGCTTCTTCGCCGCGGCGGTGAGGTCGAAGCGCTCCAGGAGGTCGGCGGTGATGCGGCGGCCCTCGGGCTTGGGCAGGTGGTGGAGGTCCGCCATGAGGAGCATGTTCTCCTCGCCGGTGATCAGTGCGTCGACGGCGGAAAACTGGCCGGTGACACCGATGCCGGCGCGGACGGCCTGGGGGTCGGTGGCGAGGTCGTGGCCGCCGACGCGGATCTCACCGGCGTCCGCGCCGATCAGGGTGGAGAGGATCTTCACGGCGGTGGTCTTGCCCGCGCCGTTCGGACCGAGCAGGGCGAAGACGGTGCCGGCGGGGACGGCCAGGTCGATGCCGTCCAGGACGCTCTTGTCACCGTAGGACTTGCGCAGCCCGTTCGCCGCGATGGCCAGGTTCGTCATGAGAGGGGCTCCCTTTCGAGGTTGCGGGTCAGAGGCTGCGGGCGGTGATGTCGCCGTAGGAGGTCGTCGCCTGGATGGTGAGGGCGGCGTCGGCGCCGTCGGCGTTGCTGAGGGTGTTGTGGATGCGGCCGTAGGCGGTGCCGGCGTCGAGGGTGGCGGAGGTTCCGCGGGCGGCGCCGATCGCGATCTCGCCGTGCTCGGTGCGCAGTTCGACCGTGCCGCGGCGGGCCTCGGTGATGCGGAGGTCGCCCTGCCGGGTGCTGATCCGGGCGGGGCCGGTGAGGCGGCCGACGGTGATGTCGCCGGCCTGGACGGTGAGGCGGGCGCCGGCGGTCTCGTCGAGCTTGACGGTGGCCTGGGCGCCCTCGAAGGTCACGTCGCCGAGGCGTCCGACGCCCCGGAGTTCGGCGGCGGCGGCCTTCGCCTCGACGTGGGAGCCGGCGGGGAGCTGGATGGTCAGCTCGACGGATCCGGAGTTGCCGAGGAACCGGTTCTTGGCCGGTGCGGCGGCGACGTGCAGGACGCCGTCGCGGAATTCGACGGTGATCTGCTCGGCGGCCTTGACGTCACGGCCCTTGGTGGCGTTCGCGGGCCGGACCTCGACGGTGGTGTCGCTCCGGTCGGCGGCGATGAGCCGGATGTGTCCCGCGGGGATGTCGAGGACGGCGGCGACCGGGGCGGGGGTGGCGAACTTCTGCATGATCTCTTCCTTCGGCTCGTTTTTTCCGATGACCGAAAGCTACGTTGCGTTCATGGAACGAGCAACACATTCGTTGCGCTGAATTAGAATTAGCGCAGCTCAGAGACGTGAAATCATTGCAACGAGGCTGGATCTAATGCAACGTCGAGCAGCGCACGCGTTGCAATGAATGCGGGTGAACGCTATGCCGGGAGGTCCTCGCCCTCAGTGCCGGCCGCCGGGCTGCCTGGCAAGATCGTTCCGTCCGTCGCCGCGTGACGGACCCGACCGCCCAGGAGAACCGGATGACCACCTTCGTCCTCATACCCGGCGCATGGCACGGCGCCTGGACCTTCGAACCGCTCGCACGGCAGCTGCGCGCCCACGGCCACCAGGCGTTCCCGCTGACCCTGACCGGGGTGGGCGACCGCAAGCACCTGATCGGCTCCTCGGTGAACCTGGACACCCACATCCAGGACGTGGTCGGCGTCCTCGCCGAGCAGCAGGTCACCGACGCCGTCCTGGTCGGGCACAGTTACGGCGGCATGGTCATCACCGGCGCCGCCGACCGCGCCCCGGAGCGGGTCGCGGGCCTGGTCTACGTCGACGCGATGGTGCCAGCCGACGGGGACTCCTGCTGGTCCCTGGTCAGCGAGCAGGAGCGCGGCTGGTACCTGAACGGCGTCGGCGAGACGGGCTACGCGAGTGCCCCGCTGCCGTTCTTCGACCCGCGGGCCACCCCGCACCCGCTGGCCTCCCTGCTCCAGGCGGTCCGCCTGGAGGGCGGGCTCGACGGCTTCCGCAGCCGGGACTACGTCTACGCCACCGGCTGGGACGGCGCCTCCCCCTTCACCGCGACCTACGACCGCCTCACCGCGGACCCCTCCTGGCGTACGCACGCCCTCGCTTCGGGCCACAACGTGATGCGGGACGCCCCCGAGGACCTGCTGAAGGTGCTGCTGGAGGCCGCCGCCCGGGGCTGAGCCCTGCCGTTCCGGGGCCGGGGGCGGCGGCGGGGCCGGGGCCGCGCCCCGCACCCCGGCCCCGGCCTCGGATCGTCGGGCGCGCCCGGCTCAGGCCGTGGTGCGGGTCACCGGGATCCACAGCTGCGCGTCGGACCATGCCGGGTCGTCCTGCGACGGGCGGGTACGCAGGATCTCCGGCCCCGGGCGGTACTCGTACGGGTTGGACGGGATCCACTGGGCGGCCACGTCACCCCACATCCGCTGCAACGCCTCGGGGAACGGACCGGAGTTCTCGAACACGGCCCAGGTGCCCGCCGGGCAGTCCAGTACGTCGAGGTCCTCGGGCGGCTCGGCGGCAGAGGACACCACCGCGTGGTAGTAGTCGAGTTCGCTCCCCTCCTCGAATCCGTCCGACAGCCGCACGGTCGCCGACACCACCCCCTCCGGATCCTGGTCCGAGAGGCCGGCGATCCGCAGCATCGCCTCCGGCGGGATGCTCTGGATGTGCTCGGCGATGTGCGGGTTGACGCCCTGGTAGATCAGCGGGACGCGGGCCTTCCTGCCCACGACCCGGAACGCTTCCTTCTCCACGATCCGGTACCGCATGGTGCTGTTCCCTTCGACGGTGAGACGGAAGGACAGCCGGGGCTGCGCGTTCAGAGCCGCGCCGGTGCGCCGGGCCTCGCCGGGACCGACCCCGTGCAGGGCGCGGAACGCCCGGGCGAAGGCCTCCCCCGAGGTGTAGCCGTAGCGGACCGCGATCTCCAGCAAGGTCGGTTTCCCGGCCAGCACGTCGGCCGCCGCGACGGTGAGCCGCCGGCGCCGGACGTACTCCGACAGCGGCATCCCCGCGAGCGAGGAGAACAGCCGCCGGAAGTGGTACTCCGACGTGACCGTGATCCGCGCCAGCTCGGACACCTCGACGTGCCCGTCGAGGTGACCCTCGATGTGCTCCATGGCCTGGTTCAACCGATCCAGCAACCCCGGCCTCCTTCCCTTCGATCACCGACGTTAGGAGGGACCAAGCCTGCCGCACCCGACATCCCGTGCCCGCTCCGGTCGGGTACGCGGGGCCCGCCGCCCAGCCGCCCCGGCCACGGCTCCCCCGGCCCGCTCGCCGGGGGGGGGTGCCCCTATGTCTTTGGTCAAGGTGGTCGGGTGGCAGTGTGGCTGTCATGAGTGATGACGTGCCTGTTCGAGAGTTGGTAGTCGAGGGCATGCGGCCGTGC
>NZ_JBGWAB010000177.1:0-13344 GCF_041862025.1 Streptomyces sp. AB3(2024) | reverse complement strand
GGCGGCGGCGGCGCCCGCGGCCTGGGGCTCCGCCGGGCGGCGCGGGGACCGGACGCGGGTACCGGGCCCGTGCGGGCCTGGCGCGAGCGCCGCGGGATTGCCGCAATCCCGACGAAGCGGCCGTGCGGTCAGGGCTGTCGCCGGGGCCGGTCCTCGACGGCGTGGGCGGCGGCCATCCGGGCGAGGTCGGCGGTGAGGGAGTCGAGCCAGGCCGTGGCGGTGTAGAACAGCGGGGGTGCGTCGCGGGTGGCGTCCGAGGGGTCCGGACCGCCGGGCTGGGCGTCCTCTCCGGCGTCCGCCCGCGTCTCGCCGGGCCCGCTCCGGCGGCGGCCCTTGGGTACGTCGAAGCGGGCGGCGGCCATCGCGAAGCCGTCCGCCACCCAGGCCCCGTACGACCTGACGCGGCTGCCGGCGGAGCGGTCCGGGGCGGGTACCGGCTCCCCGGCGGCGTCCAGGACCCGGTGTGCTCCCCAGAGCACGTGGTGGCCGGCCATGAGCGCGCTGTGCCAGTCGGGGCCGGGTCCGGCCGGATGCTGGGCCTCGCCCTGGAACTGGGCGTAGGCCGTCTCGGCCAGCAACAGCGCGTGCCTGACCTCGGCGTCGTCGCACGCGGCCGGTGGTGTTCCCGCTCCCGCCGTCACGGCGCGCGTGGTGGCGGCGACCTGCGCGGCGGCGCCCCTGAGCAGCCTGGCCACGGAGCGGCCGAGTTCGTCGTGGGCGCCCTTGGGCCAGGCGAGCAGTCCGCACAGCATGCCGATGACACTGCCGATGAGCACGTCGAGGAAGCGGACCTCGGCGAGCTGCCAGGTGGCGACGGACAGCTGGGCGAAGACGAGGGCGACGACCAGGGTGAACATCGCCTGCATCCAGCCCACGCCCCGCACCGGGCCGACGCAGAACGCGATGAGCATCAGCGGCGGCAGCAGGATCGCGCACGGCAGGGCGGCGCCGTCCGCGAGGGCGAGGACGACTCCGGCGGCGAGGGCGCCCACGAAGGTCCCGGTGAGGGCCTGGCGCACGGTGGCCCGGGTCTGGACGGCCGTGGTGCGGGTCAGGGACAGCACGGCGAGCATCGCCCAGAAGCCGTGGGGCAGGGTGTCCAGTCCGGCCACGGTGCGGGCCACGGCGAGCGCGAGGCTGATGCGTACGGCGTTCTGGAAGTGGACGGACCGCGGTTCGGCGTGTCCCGAGAGGCGGATCCACCAGAGCCGCAGCGGATGAACCCGGGCGTACCAGAAGCGGCCCTCGGTGGTGTCGGGTGCGGCCGCGCGCCCGCGGACGGAGAGGTCGGCCACCTGGCCCAGGACCAGGGCGGCGTCCGCGATCTCCACCAGTGCCGCGTGGCGCCTGCGGTCGATGGGGGTGGCGGGCCGGAGGACAGCGGTCCGTTCCCGGGCCGCGTGCAGGGCACGGGCGGCCGCCCCGGCCTCCGCGGTGGCGGTCGCGGTCGCGGGATCCCCCGCGAGGACGACGGCCGTCTCCCGGTCGGCCGCCGCGACCGAGCCCAGCAGGGCCAGTCCCGCGGGATCGGGCGGGGTGCCGGAGCCGGGGGGCGGCAGGGCGCGCAGCCGGGCCAGGAGGGTGCGTGCGGCGAGGCCGGTGTGCGCCAGCGCGCGCTCGCGCAGGCCGGGGCCTGCGGGGCGCTCGGCTTCCGGGACCCGGGACGGGCGTACGGCCTCGCCGGCGGCCACGGCCTGGCGGGTGACATCGGCGGGCAGGGCGTAGGGCGGCTCGCGCAGGGCGGCGGCGCACCGGGCGGCGCTGCGGGCGGCGGCGGCGACCCGTTCCGCGTAGGAGGGTGCGCGGGCGTCGGGGAGGACGAACGCCTCGGCGAGGACCGTCAGTGCGAGGCCCACGACGGTGCCGGTCAGCCGTTCACCGAGCGTGTCCGGGGCGTACGGGGGGAAGCAGGGCAGGATGTACAGCAGCTGCAGCCCGGGGGACGCCCCCGCGGGGCGGGGTCCGGCGGCCGCGACGAAGGCCAGGCAGAAGCCGATGACCAGGGTGCCCGCGACGGCGGTCCAGGTGCGGACGGCGAGGTAGGTGCCCACCGTCACCAGCACGCAGGTGACGGGCAGGAGCTTCAGCATCACGGCGGCCCGCTGGCGGCCGGTGCCCGGGATCCGGGCGAGGGCGGCGAGGGAGACCGCGCAGAACAGGGCGTAGGTGGCACTGACCGGGCGGTCCAGGACATAGAGGAACACGTAGAAGCCGGTGCAGGCGGCCAGGGTGACGCGGACGGCCCGGCGCGCGGCGGCGGCCGTCGGGTCGGTGCCGGTGCGCAGCCGTTCGAGGGCCCGGGCGGGGCGCCCCGTACGGCGGGGTGCCGTGCGCGGCGCGGCGCCGGTGGTGCCCTCGCCGTCGTGCGTCTGCGTACCCATCGCGACTCCGCCCGCCCCGCCTTGCTCGGTCCGGCCCCCGTTTCAGGGTCCCACCGCGGGCCCCGGACGGCAGCCCCGGGCAGGGGCCCGCACGGCCTCCCCCGTGCGGGGGCGGCCGGGCGGGCCCGTCGGGTGCGGGCGGGGTTCAGCTCACCCGGAGGGTGACGTCGTCCACGACGTAGGAGGTCTGGAGCGACTGGTCCTCCGTGCCGAGGAACTGGAGGGTGACGGTCTGGCCGGCGAACCGGGAGAGGTCGTACGACTTCTCCGCGTAGCCGGTGTTGGCGTCGACGTTGGAGAGGGTCTCCAGGGTCTGGCCGTCGACCGACACGGTGAAGCGGTCGTAGACCACGTTCTCGGTCTCGTCGGTGTCGATGTGCAGGAAGAACGAGAGCCGGTACGAGGAGCAGCCGGCCGGGATCGTCAGGGACTGGGCGGCGCTGTCGGTGTGGGAGGAGCCCCAGCCGTTCAGCCACGCCATGTAGCCGCCGGAGTGCGGGACCTCCCCCGGCCTGGTTGGTGATGACGCCGGTGGTGGCGTTCCAGGGGCTGCTGCCGTTCTCGAACCCGCCGTTGGCCACGACCTGGGCCGGGGTGCAGGTGCCGCCACCGCCGCTGACGGTCAGGGTGTAGGTGGTGGTGTGGGTGGCGGTGCCGGATCCGGTGACGGTCAGGGTGTAGGTGCCGGGAGCGGTGTTCGCGGCGACCTGGACGGACAGGGTGGAGGAGTTGCCGGACTGCACCGAGGACGGGCTGAGGGTGGCGCTGACGCCGGCCGGATCGCGGAGGCGGGCAGCCTGGGCGCCGCGGCGCGGCGGCTCGGGGTGTCCCAGCCCGCGCTCTCGGCGCAGCTGCGCCGCATCGAGGCGGTCACCGGCGGGGAGCTGTTCGTACGCGGCAGGAACGGCGTGGAGCCCACCGCCCTCGGCCAGTTCGTGCTGACCAGGGCGCGCCGGGTGCTCAGCGAGATGGACGCGCTCGGCGCGGAGGCGCGCGCGCTGGCCCCCGGTGCGCCCCTGCGGCTCGGCTGCATCCTGCTGGTCCTGCTCGACGGGCTCCTCGCCCAGACCGACCTGGCCATGTCCGGGCGGGAGATCACCGTGGACCTGGAGGACTCGGTGACGGCCCTGGCCCGGATGCTGGGCGCCGGGCGCTACGACGCGATCGTGTACGGGGAGGTCAACGAGCACGAAGTGCCGCTCCCCGAGGGGGCCCTGGCCCGGACCCTGATCGCGAAGAAGCCGTTCTGCATCCGGCTCTCGGCGCAGCACCCGCTGGCCGCCCTGGAGCACATCGACCTGACGGACCTGGCCGACGAGCCGTGGATGACCCTGGTGGAGGACGACGACGGGGGCCCGGAGGCCCTGGTGGCCGCCTGTACCAAGGCCGGGTTCAGCCCGCTGCTGCGCTACCGGATCACCGACCGGAAGATGCACTACGACCTGATCGCCGCGGGCCGGGCCGTGTCCCTGAGCCAGCCGACGGCCCCGGCGGCCGCGGGGACGGTGCTGCGCCCGCTCGCCGGGGACCCCGTCACCGGCCGGATCCGCCTCGCCTGGAACCGGGCCGCGCTCTCGGCCCGGCAGGCGGAACTCCTCTACCGCGCGGCGGCCCGCTCCTACGTGGCCGACGTCGGCAACAACGCCTTCCACCAGGCCTGGTGGGACGCCCACCCGGAGGTCCATCCGCCACTCGACTGACCTCCGGCCGGGCCGTACCCGGCGGTGCCCCGGTCAGAGCACCCGGCCGCCGAAGGGGCCGCCGGTGCCGTGGACGCCGTTTCCGTAGTAGGTGCCCAGCCGCTCGCGGTAGGCGGGGTCGGCGAGGTGGGTGTCGCGGTGGAAGGCGGGGGCGTTCTTGATCTGGCCCCGGGTCCGGTCGACGAAGACCTTGCGCTCGGCGGTGTCGACGCTCACGACGGTGCTCGCCGGCAGCAGGACCTCCTTCCCGAAGATCCACGTCCCGGTGTCCACGACCAGGTAGGCGTCACCGGCTTCCTCGGAGTGCTTGGCGACCTTGCCCACGCCTCCGTCGGTCGCCTCCACCCGGTAGCCGATCAGATCGGCACCCGCCGGGCGGCCCGCGGTCGGCTTGTAGCTCCACACATGTCCGGTCACGTGAACCCCGCTCCTCCGGTCGGTGGCGAACGGCGGCGCGAGCCGCCGCCGTTCGCCCGTCTCGGCCCTCGTGTTCCCGGTGCCGGGCCCTTCACACGTGCCGGACGGCCGGAGGCCGTCCGGGTGGGCCGGGGTGAGCCGGCCTGGGCCGGGGCGGGCCGGGGCGGCGGTCAGACCTTGCGGACCACGCTGGACTTGAGCTGCATCGCGCCGAACCCCTCGACCTTGCAGTCGATGTCGTGGCCGTCCACGCCGTCGACGAGGCGGATGTTGCGCACCTTCGTACCCGCCTTGATCCCGCTCGGGCTGCCCTTGACCTTGAGCCCCTTGACGACGGTCACGGTGTCTCCGTCGGCCAGTACGTTGCCGACCGCGTCCTTGATCACTCGCTCGGCGGGGGCCGCGGCGCCGTCGTCGGACGCGGCCGGCCACTCGTGACCGCATTCGGGGCAGACGAGGAGCGCGCCCATCTCGTAGGCGTAGGCGCCGGAGCACTCGGGGCAGGGGGGCACGGAGGTGTCAGTCACCGGAACAGTGTATTTCAGGCCATAGGCACCGCCCGGCCACCACCCCACCCGGCCACCCGCGGCCGGGGACGGCCAGGGACCGACCGCGGGGGCGAGCACCTCGGCGGCTGCGGCCACGGACGCGTCCGGGCGCACCGTACGGGCGGTGTGCCCAGTCACCCTGGACGGCATGTCCAGCCCCTTCCCCTACTCTTTCGGATCTCCACTGCGTTCGACCGAGGGAGCAGGCCATGACCACCCTGATCGTCTTCGACATCGACGGCACGCTGCTGCGCAGCGTTCCCGCCCACGTGGCCGCGTTCGTGGCGGCGCTCCGTGAGAGCGGGCTCACGGAGATGGACTCGAACTGGGGCGGGTACACCCACCACACGGACGCGTGGATCTTCCGCGAGGTGTTCCGCCAGAACACGGGCCGGCTCCCCGGCGAGGCGGAGACCAAGCGGTTCTCCGGCCTGCTCCACGAGCACTTCACGGCCGCGACGGCCCGCGAGGGCGTCGCGCAGATCCCCGGGGCCGCCGCGTTCCTGCGGGCACTGGACGCGGACCCCGGATACGCGGTGGCCTTCGCGACGGGCGCGATGCGTGAGGTCACCGAGGCCAAGCTGGCTCCCCTGGAGGTGACCGGGCCGGTGGTGACCGCGAGCGAGCACGCCTTCCGGGAGCACCTGGTGCGCGAGGCCGTCCACCAGTCCGTCGAACGGGCCGGAGGCGCCTTCGAGCGCGTGGTCTGCGTGGGTGACGGGCCGTGGGACGTGCGGGCGGCGGTGGCGACCGGCAGCCAGTTCATCGGCATAGGCGCCTCGCCGGAGCCGTTCGGCGACTGGTTCCCGCGTACGCACCTGTTCGCCTCCTTCGACGAGGTCGACCCGGCGGCGGACTTCACCCTGCTCCCGCCCGCCGGCCGGGTGGCCGGGGAGCCGGACGCGGACCGGGTGTTCGCCCCCCGGCCGGCATCCTGCCCCTGCTGGAACTGACCGCCCGCCCATTCCCCCGCCCGTTCGGCGACCGCCCGGCACCGCTGCTCGAAGCAGCCGGTCGCGATCGGGCTCGTGGCCGGCAGCCGTACGTCGGCGACGGGGACGTCCCGCGGTTGCGGGCGGAGGCGAGGATCTCCACGCCACCGGCCGCACCTCGATCGAACACCACTGCGAGAAGGGTGAGTTTGTGCACGCCGGGCCGCAACGGGCCGGGCGTCCTCGTGCCCTCGTCGGGTCTCCCGTTATCACGAACGGCCGCGCCCGTGCGCCCGCGTGTGCGCGGCGAAACCGGCAACACGCCAATGCGCGGGGATTTTTCCATTGCTTCGCCGATATTTTGCAGAACCGATACAACCCAGAGGGTGCCCGGGAAGTGAAACGCGTGTGCCTTCGGAGAAAACTGGGCGGCCGTCAGACCCCAGGGAGCCATGTCACCGAAAGCAGGACCGTCGCAGGTATCCGACCGACCGTTGCCCGCATCCGAACGCGGAGGTATCCCGATGTCCGTATCCAGGACCGTCTCCCGTAGTTGCCGAAAGTCGCACCGGCCCGTTCGCCGCATTCCAGGATCCCGCCTCCCCCGCGCCCTCGCGCTGCTCTTGCTCCTGACCGCCTCCGGCGTCGCCGGCCCCGCCTCACCCGCCGGCGCCGCCCCCTCCTACGGCGCCAGGGCCGTGGTCGTGGCCGCCTCCAAGGAGGGCGCCCCGTACGCGCACGGCGCGGCCGGGCCCGCGCGCTTCGACTGCTCCGGCCTGACCCTCTATTCCTTCCGGCAGGCGGGCCGGGTGCTGCCCCGCACCGCGGAGCAGCAGTACGAACACACCGATCACATCAGCCGGGACCAACGGGTGCCGGGGGACCTGGTGTTCTTCCCCGACGGCTCCACCATGGGCCACGTCGGCATCTACGCCGGCGACGACAAGATCTGGCACGCCCCCAGACCGGGGACCCGCGTACGGCTGGAACGGATCTGGAGCGGAAACGTCCGCTACGGCCGCGCCTCGTGACCGCACCGGCGCGCGCCCCCGGCACACCACCGGTCCGGCTATCGGCCGGACGGGTCGGCGCCCGCGGGCACCTCGTCGATCCGGCCGTCCACGCCCGCCCGGTAGAGCCTCCCCGCCGAGAAGCCCCGGTCCCCGTGCCCATAGGTGATCTGGGTGGACAGGTGCAGGCCCGACTCCACGGCGCACAGGGACGCGCCCTCGGCCCGCCAGATCTGTCCCGACACGTGGGTGGCGATCAGCGGGCGTCCGCGGCCGTCGAGGGTGAGCCCGTCGGGCAGGGCCAGGGCGTCCCGGGGCTCGGTGGAGAGCCACCGCCGCGGGTGCACCGGGTCACTCACGGGGATCCGGTACAGGCCGGGAGCGACGGTCGTCTGGACCACGTAGACCTCGGAGCCGTCCGGGGAGACGGCGATCCCGTTGGGCTGCCCCACCCGGGCCCAGGCGGGGTCGACGCGCCCGTCCGGGGTGACGCGGCCGATGGTCCGGGCGCCCAGGGTGGTGGTGTACACGGTGCCGTCGGGGGCGAGGGCGACGCCGTCGATCCCGCCCAGACCCGAGGCGTACGTGCTCACCCCGCCGGAATCCGGATCCACCAGCAGCAGCTCCGAGACCGGCAGGAGGCCGCCGGTGAGGGAGTGCGCGAGGTCGTTGCCCGTGCCGACGAGCAGCCGGCCGTCCCCGCGGACCACGATCCCGCCGTTGGCTCCGATCTCGCCGGTGAGCGCGACGGGGGTGCTGCCCGGGGCGTCGATGCGGTAGACCCGGCCGGTGTAGTACGCGGTGGCGAACATCCGCCCGCGTCCGTCCACGGCGATCGACTCGACCCAGTCGGGCATCCGGGCCACCTCGACGGGGGGCGGGGCCTGCGGGTCCGCGCAGGCCGGCGCCGCCTGGGCGGGGGCGGGCGCGTGGGCGCCCGCCAGCGCGGCCAGTACGGCGGCGGTCACGGCCGCGCGGCCCCCGCGGCGCGGCGTTCGCGGGCCGGTACGGAACGTGCGGATCGGCATCGTCGGTCCCCCTCCGTGATCGGGCACCCTGCCCGGCGCAGTATCGGCCGACGGGACTCCCCCGCACCAGCCCCGCCCGCACCACCCGCCACCGCCCTGGCCGGAAACCGCCGTTCACCGCCGCCCGGCCGGGCCGGGCGGCCGCCCCGGCGGGCTCAGGGACGGGCCGGGCACGGGCTCAGGGGCGGGCCGGGCTCAGCACCAGGGGACACGGGTGTAGTTGTGCACGTAGCGGGCCGAGACCCAGCCCGGCTTGCCGTGCAGCCGGTACCAGATGTCGTTGCCCTCCACCCACGCGCCCTCGGTCTGGCAGGAGAGCCGGACCTTCTGCCAGGGGTCGAGGGTGGCGACCTCGTGGGAGTGCGTGCTCGCGTGGGCCCTGACCTTGAGCCCGGAGGTGCTGACCACGAGCCCCTCGGCCGGCGACGACGTCGCCAGCGCGTTCCCGGCGAAGAGGGTGACGGCGGCGGCCGCCGCCGGACCCGCCCACGCGATCCTCCTGAACATGCGCATCCGCGCCTCCCCATCTCCACCGCTGACGTGCCGCGCACCGAGCGCGGCACCGACCTCGACCCTGCGTCGCCGTGCCCCGTACGTCCGTACGGCGCACCGCACGGTCGCCCGATCGGCGGAGGGCCGGACCCGGTGATATGAGTGGGGGATGGCGCTGTCCGATTCCCCCGACGACCGGACCCGGCACGGCCGCGCGCAGCGCAAGCGGCTGCCGCGCTCGGCGCACGACCGGGTGCCGGCGGCCGACGAGCGGCCGGACCCGGTCGCCGTGCTCGCGGCGCAGGGCGCCGGCCGGCTGCCGGACCTGCTGCCCCTGCGGTACGCCCGGATGGCGGCGGGCCCCTTCCCGTTCCTGCGCGGCGCGGCGGCCGTGATGGCCGCCGACCTGGCGACGACGGCGGACAGCGGCCTGCGGGTGCAGCTGTGCGGGGACGCCCACCTGCTGAACTTCGGGTTGTACGCCTCGCCCGAGCGCGCCCTGCTCTTCGATCTCAACGACTTCGACGAGACGCTCCCCGGACCGTTCGAGTGGGACGTCAAACGGCTGGCGGCGAGCGTGGCCGTGGCCGCCCGCGCGAACGGCCACGACGACGCGGCCGCGCTGACCGCCGCCGAGGCGTCCGCCGCCGCCTACCGGCGGAACATGCGCCGCCTCGCCGGGCTCGGGGAACTCGCCGTCTGGTACGAGCGGGTGGACACCGCGCAGGTGCTGCCCCTGGTGCGGCGCCGGCACCGCGAAAGAGTCGCGGCCGGCCTGGAGCGCGCCCGCCGCCGCACCAGTCTGCAGGCCCTGGACAAGCTGACGGACGTCGTGGACGGGCGGCCCCGGATCCGCTACGAACCGCCGCTCCTGGAGCCGGTGGACGATCTGGACGCCGCGACCGTGCGGAGCGTGTTCTCCGACTACCGGGAGTCCCTGCCGGAGGAGCGGCGCCTACTGCTGGACCGGTTCGCGGTGGTGGACGTGGCACGGAAGGTGGTGGGCGTCGGCAGTGTCGGAACCCGCTGCTTCGTGGTGCTGCTCACCGGCCGGGACGCCGGTGACCCGCTGTTCCTCCAGATCAAGGAGGCCGGTCCGTCCGTACTGGAGCCGCACGCCGGGGCGTCCGCGCACCGGCACGCCGGCCACCGGGTGGTGGCCGGGCAGCGGCTGATCCAGGCGGCGGCGGACATCTTCCTCGGCTGGGCCACCGGTCCGGGGGGCCGGCACTTCTACTGGCGCCAGCTGCGCGACATGAAGGGGGCCGCCGACGTCGCCGCCATGGACCCCGTGCTGCTGCAGGAGTACGCGGCGCTGTGCGGCCGGACCCTGGCCCGCGCCCACGCCCGGACCGGCGACCGGATCGCGATCGCGGGCTACCTGGGCACCGGGGACATCTTCGACCGGGCCGTCGCCCGCTTCGCGCTGGCCTACGCGGACCTGACCCTCGCCGACCACGCCGCGCTCACGGCCGCCCTGACCGACACCCCCACACCCTCCCACGCCGCCCGCCCGTCCCCGAAGGCCCCGGGATGACCCGCCGAGAGGACGCTCACGCGCCGTGACGCCAAGGTGACGCTCCGGTCACGCACGGTCGGCAGACTGCGGATCAGCCGACAGTGAGAGGGGACCGGCCGTGCCCGTCAGCCCCACCTTCCCGGGTGTGTACATCAACGAGGTCAAGAGCGCCGTGCACACCATCACCGGGGTGCCGACGTCCGTGACCGCCTTCGCCGGGGCGGCCGTGCGCGGCCCGACCGACCGGCCGGTGCACATCACGAGCTTCGCCGACTACCAGCGGCTGTTCGGCGGGGTCGTCCCGCGCAGTCCGCTCGGGTACGCCGTCTACCAGTACTACGCCAACGGCGGGAGCGAGGCGGAGATCGTCCGGCTGGTCCACACCGGGGACGGCGACGACACGAAGAACGCCAAGGCCTCCACCCTCACCCTCGCGGGTTCGCGCGCGGTCACGCTCGTCGCGCGGGGCGAGGGCCTGTGGGGGGACTCCCTCTACGCGCGGGTCGACCACGACACCAGCGAGACGCCCGCGGCCGGCGCCCCGCGGACCCTGTACAACCTCACGGTCCTCGACAGGGGGACCGGGACGGTCGAGCGCCACCTCAACATCAGCTCCCACCCCGACGACGCCAACTCCCTCGACAAGGCGCTGAGTTCGTCCGCCCTGCTCACCGTGCCGGCCACGAACCCGGTCCTCGACGTGGTCCCCGCCGCACACGAGGCGATCACCCCCGCCGACCCCAGCCAGGACCCCTTCGACGAGGCCAAGCCCGCCCGCCACGCGAAGGCCGGGGGCGGCGCGGACGGCTCCGCGCCCGGCCTGTCCGACTACCAGGGCGGCACGACCGGGCAGGCCGCGAAGACGGGCCTCTACCAGCTCCTGAAGACCGACATCTTCAACCTGCTCTGCCTGCCCGGGGCCCCGCAGTCCGCACTGGCGCCCGCCGCGGCCCTGTGCGCGGACCGGCGCGCGATCCTGATCGTCGATCCGCCCGCCTCCTGGACGGGCATCGAGGCCGCCGTCAACGGGATGACCACTCCCCCGGTGACGGGCGACGCGGCGAAGAACGCCGTCGTCTACTTCCCCCCTCTGGTCATTCCCGACCCGGCGGCGGGCGGGGTCCCCACGACGGTCCCGCCGTGCGGCACGGTGGCCGGCGTGATGGCCCGCACCGACGTGCAGCGGGGCGTGTGGAAGGCCCCGGCCGGCACCGACGCCTCCCTCGCCGGGGTGACCGGGCCCGCGCTGGCCATGACCGACCTGGAGAACGGCCGGCTCAACCAGCTCGGGGTGAACTGTCTGCGTTCCTTCCCCGTACTCGGCCCGCTGGTGTGGGGCGCGCGGACGCTGCGGGGCGCCGACCGGCTGGCCGACGAGTGGAAGTACCTGCCGGTGCGGCGGTTCGCCCTGTTCGTGGAGGAGAGCCTCTACCGCGGCACCCAGTGGGTGGTCTTCGAGCCGAACGACGAACCGCTGTGGGCCTCGATCCGGCTGAACGTGGGCGCGTTCATGAACGGCCTGTTCCGGCAGGGGGCGTTGCAGGGCGCGACGGCCCGGGAGGCCTACCTCGTCAAGTGCGACCGAGAGAACAACCCGCAGAACGACATCGACCGGGGCATCGTCAACATCGTCGTCGGCTTCGCGCCGCTCAAACCGGCCGAGTTCGTGATCATCCACATCGAGCAGCTCGCCGGGCAGCTGCAGGTCTGAGGAGCGAGACGATGGCAACCACCGCGCGGGTCGACCCGCTCAAGAACTTCCGTTTCCGGGTCCGTTACAGCGACAGCATCGTGCCGTTCATCGGGGTCCACAAGGTGTCCGGGATGAAGCGGACCGTGGAGGTGGTCAAGCACCGCGACGGCGGCGCCCCCACCAACAGCTCCAAACTGCCGGGGCGGGTGGAGTTCGACCCGATCGTCCTCGAACGCGGGGTCACCGTGAACGCCCTCGAATTCGAGAAGTGGGCGAACAAGACCTGGAGTTACGCCAACGCGGCCGGCGGGCGGGAGACCTCCCTCAAGGACTTCCGGCGCGATCTGGTCATCGACGTCCACGACGAGACCGGCCAGAAGGTGCTCTCCTACCACGTGTTCAACTGCTGGGTGTCGGAATACCAGCCCTTCTCGGACCTCGACGCGAACGCGAACGCGGTGCTCGTCCAGCACATCCGCCTGGAGAACGAGGGGTGGGTGCGGGACATCGCCCTGCCGCCCGCGGCCGAGGTCTCCTTCGACGATCCGGCGGTGTGAGGGGTGGCCGTACTCACTCAGGAACGGCTCCTGCGCGGCTGGGAGGAGGGTCTGGGCCAGGGGCGGGTGGCGCGCGCGGTGGCACTCGCCGCCGCCGCGGGCGGGCACTCCTTCGAGGAGGCCTGCGACCTGCCGCTCGGCGCGCGCGACGCGCTGCTCGTGGGGCTGCGGGGCGCGTGCTTCCGCGGCGACGTGCAGGCCCTGGCCGACTGTCCCGCCTGCGGGGAGGAACTCGAAGTGGCCGTACCGCTCTCGGACCTGCGCCGTCGCGGGGAGGCGGTACGGGGCGAGGTCACCGTCCGGGGGCACCGCGTCCGGTTCCGGGCGCTGACGAGCCGGGACGTGCTGGCGGTGGAGGCGGCCGGCACGGCGTGCGCCGGGGCGCGGCGGCGTCTGGTCACCCGGTGCGTGCTCGCCGTGGACGGGGAAGCGGTGGACGGACAGGCTCTGGACGGAGAGGCCGTGGACGGGGAGGCCGTGGGCGCGCTGGGCGACGAGGTGCTCGAAGCCGTCGCCGCCGCGCTGCCCGCCGTGGATCCGGGGGCGGACATCCGGCTCGACCTGACCTGTGCCCTCTGCGGGCACGGCTGGGCCGCCCCGTTCGACGTCGCGGCGCACCTGTGGGCCGATGTCGACGCGTGCGCGCGGGGTCTGCTGGGCGACGTGCACACCCTGGCCCGGGCGTACGGGTGGCGCGAGAAGGAGGTCCTCGCGCTCAGTGCGGCCCGGCGCCGGTTCTACCTGGAGGCGGTCGGGGCATGAGCGACTTCGTCGACCGCGTCCTGGGGCTCCCCGATCCGTCGGCGGTCCGGCCCCGGCTCCGCTCGTTCTTCGACCTCCCTCCGGTGCTCGACCCTCCCCCGCCGGGTGCGGAGTCCCAGGAGGAGGCGGCGGCCGGAGCCCGCCCGCTGTCGGACGCGCCTGCGACGACGGGCTCCCGGGCGGCGCGTACGGCGCGTCACGAAGATGATCGCGGCTTCGCGGTCACCCGCCCGACCCGGCCGTCCTGATGATCAGAGGTGGAAGAGAAAGAGCTCCCGCCCGCGCGACATCCTGACGTCTCGCGT
>NZ_JBGWAB010000176.1:0-13630 GCF_041862025.1 Streptomyces sp. AB3(2024) | reverse complement strand
CGGCGGCCTGGTCTACCTCGGCTCGCTGCCCGGCACGCACGCGGCGATCACCGCCCCGCCGATCGCCCGGCGCCGGTTCTGCCGCTTCCTGCGCTGCGCCCCGCGGCCGGCGTCCGCGCCCGAGCCGCCCGAGTCGCCCGCGTCGCCCCCCTTGCGGCGGGCCGCCCGGCCCGGTCCGGACACCACCGGGGCGAGCTGGGTCTCCGCCCCCGCGAAGGCCGCGCCCGCCGGGGCGAACGCCGCGCCGGCGGTGGCCGACCGTACGCCCGCCAGCAGTGCCGCCGTCACCGGGACCAGCGCCAGACCGGCCAGCAGCCCCTCCGCCGGGACCAGACCGTTCCACAGCCCCGAGCAGCGCAGGCATTCCCGGGCGTGCCGGGCTATTCGCTTGCGCCACAGGGCGGAGGGCCGTCCGTCCCAGGTGCCCGTCATCGCGCGCAGCCCCTCACAGGGCGGCTGCGTCTCCAGTGCCCGCTCCACCACCCGGGCCGACTCCAGCTGAGCCTTCATCCGCTGCACCCGCACCGCCGCGTGCTGCGGGGTCAGCTCCAGCGCCGCGGCCATCTCGGCCCGGGTGACCTCCCCGGCGCACTCCAGCCACCACAACGACAGCAGCGCCCGGTCGTCGGGCTCCAGCCAGCGCGTGGCGCGGGCGGTCTCGCGCCGCTGCCCCGACAGGTGGAGCCGCGCGACGGTCAGGTCGGCGAAGTCGGCGCCGGGGTCGGCGAGGTCCCCGGCCTCCTCCAGGCCGCTCTGCCCGGGGCCGTTCTGGCGGGACTGCCAGTGCGCCCGTACCCGGTTCATCGTGATCGCCACCAGCCAGGACCGGAAGCTCTCGTCCGCACGCAGGCCGCCCAGCCCGTCGAGCGCGCGCAGCATCGTGTCCTGTACGACGTCGTCCACGTCGACCGACCCGTTCAGGGCGCGTCCGACGATGTTGTAGACGAGCGGCAGGTGGGTGCTGACGAGCTCGTCCTGGGCGCGGGGATCGCCCGCGCGGGCCGCTGCCACCAGGGCTGCCGTGTGCTGTGTACTCATGTGAAAAGTCCCTGTCCGTACCGGCGGTCGATGATGCCCAATATCTGGGAGACCGTCGAGTGGGGCCCCGATAACACTTATCCGGAAGAAGTCTCCGGGAAAATCCGCGGAGCCGCTCCGTGGGGGCGGCCGGACGGCTCAGAGCAGCGGCGCCAGGGCCCGCGCGGCCTCCCGGAGGGCCGGGGCGTATCCCTCGGCCTCCTGACGGGAGACCAGGAAGGTGACGGTGGTGACGGAGACCCCGCCGAGCGGCCGGCCGTCCGGTCCGGCGACGGCCACCCCGGCGCAGCGGATGGAGGGCTCGTTCTCCTCGTCGTCCACGGCGAACCCCCGTGCGCGCACCGCCGCGAGCTCCGCCTCCAGTTCCACCGTCGTGGTCAGCGTCCTCGGGGTGCGGCGCGGCAGGCCGGCCGAGGCGACCAGGGCACGGACCTCCTCCGGGGGCAGCAGGGCCAGGACGCTCTTGCCGATCGCCGTGGTGTGCAGCGGCATCCGGGTGCCCACGCGCGAGGCCGTCCGGAAGGGCTGGTCGGCCTCCAGCTTGCGGATGTAGGTGATGGTCTCCCCGGTGTGCAGCGCCAGGTGCACCGTCTGGCCGGTCTCCCGCCGCAGTTCGCGCAGGACCTCGTCGACACCGGCCGGCTCCGCGGCGCGGACCAGGGCCGACAGGCCGTGCAGCCGGGGGCCGGTTCCGTAGCGGCCGTCGCCTTCCGGGCGGACGAAGCCCTGCTCGATCAGGGCGGCCAGGATCCGGAAGGTGCTCGACTTCGGTACGGCCGCCGCCGTCATGACGTCGGTGAGGCGGTGCGGGCCGCCCGGCGCGGCGACGGCCTCCAGGATCCGCAGGGACTTCTCCAGGGCGGACCCCGCCGCCGAGGTACGGCCCGCGCGGGCGGGCCCGGCCGACCCGACGGCGGCCTCCGTCACGTCCTGGGACACGTCCTGGGACACGCCCTCGGACACGTCCTGGGATACGCCCCGGGATACGCCCCGGGATACGTCCTCGGATCCTGACGCGGACCCTTCCCGGGGTCCTTGCCCCGGTCCTCGCTCCGTTGACACGTCATCTCCCGGCATGGGTAAGGTCTGGACCACGAAGTTCCGCCACACGATACCCCGTTCCACTACGTGGAACACATCGGAGGGTGCTTTGTCCTGCCATCCGTACGCGGTGATAGCCGCCCAGCGCCTGCTGCCGGTCCTGCGCAACACCGGCGCGGACGAGGCCGTCCGGGCCGCCACGGACCTGCTCGCCGCCGGCTGCCGTGCTGTGGAGCTCACCACCTCCACTCCCGGCTGGGCCTCGGCCGTCGCCCGCACCGCCCCGCTCACCGACGCCCGCGGGCGCCGCGCGCTGATCGGCATGGGCACCGTGACGACCCGCGCCCAGGCCGAGGAGGCACTCGACGCGGGCGCCGGCTTCCTGGTCTCCCCCTACCCGGCCCCCGCGGTCCGCGAGGTCGCGCGGCGGCGCGCGGCGGTGTTCGTCGAGGGCGGGTTCACCCCCGGCGAGATCGCCGCCGCCGTCCGGTCCGCCGGAGCCGCGAAGGTCTTCCCCGCCCATGTGGGCGGCCCGGACTTCATCCGCTCCCTCAGGGCGGTCCTCCCCGACGCCCTGCTCATCGCGACCGGAGGCATCCGGCCCGACGAGGTCCGCACCTGGCTCGCGGCGGGCGCGAGCGCCGTCGGCATCGGCGGCAGCCTGCCCGCGGACCCGGCCCGGCTGGCTGCGCTCTTCGCGGAAGCGGCCGGACCGTGCTGCGCCGCGTGCGGGGCGGACCCCGGCGCGACCGGCGGCGGGGTGCGGTGACGATGGCCGCCGCATCCCGCGCGTACGACGTCCTCGTGCTCGGCGAGGTCCTCGTCGAGATCCACGCCGGTACGGCCCTGCGCGCGGTGGCCGACGGAACCACCGCCCGCATCTCCTTCTCCGGCGATGCGCTCAACGCCGCGGCCGCCGCGGCGGCCGCCGGAGCGCGCACCGCCCTCCTGGCGGTCGTCGGCGACGACGAACTCGGCGGCCCGCTGCTGCGCCGCGCCGCCGAACTCGGAATCGACGTCTCCCACGTCCACCGCGCCCCCCGCCCCAACGGCGCCTACCTGGTCGGCGCCGACACCGACGGGGACCGGGAGTTCGTCTACTGGCGCACCCGCAGCGCCGGTTCGACCCTCTCGCCGGCGCACACCCGGGCCTGGCGGGAGTTGCTGACCGGCACCGGGGCGCTCGTCACCAGCGGGATCACCGGTGCGCTCTCGCCGAGCGCGCGGGAGGCCGTACTGGACGCCGCCCGGACCGTCCACGCGGCCGGAGGACACCTCACGTACGACCCCAACCACCGGCCCCGGCTGACCGGGCGCGACCGGGCCCGGGACCTGCTGGCCCGGATCGCGCCGATGACCGGGCTGCTCAAGACCTCCTGCCCGGCCGACGCGCTCGCCCTGGTGGACACCGCCGACCCGCGGGTCGCGGCAGCCCGCTACCGGGCGCTGGGAGCCCGCGCCGTCGCCGTCACCTGCGGCGCCGGGCGGCTGCTGCTGGACGACGGCGCCCGCGTGGCCCGCTTCCCGGTCCCGCCCAACCCGGCGCCCGTCGACGCGACCGGTGCCGGGGACTGTTTCACCGGCACGGCCACGGCCCGGATCGCGCTGGGCGACACCCTGGAGCGGGCAGTGGCCCACGGGGTGGCGGCGGCCTCCCTCTCGGTTTCGGGGCGCGGGGGCACCGGGTGCGTGCCGGCCTTCGCGGACACGGCCGCGCTGGCGGCTACGGTCCGTCCGGGTACGGAACCGGGTCCGTGACCCAGCCCGCCGCGAGGACCAGGCGCGAGGTGCGGTGGACGGCCAGGAAGCCGAAGGGCCGGTCGAAGGTCACCTTCGCCCCGCGGGTCCGGTAGCGCCGGCCCGGCGCCGCGGAGCCGGGCGCCGTGGCGATCGCCGTCACGGCGGCGGCTTCGAACCCGCGCGCGTGGAAGCGGGCCGCCGCGGCCTGCCGGGCCGAGCCCACCGCGAGCGGCTCCGGGCTGATACCGGGGAAGTGGCCCCGGCTGCTGTCCGCGGCCGTCTCCAGGCCGAACGCCCCGGCCCGCTCCAGGAGATCGTGCTCCGCGCGCACCTCGAAGGCGGCCGTCTCGATGAAGAGCCGGGGCTCGGGGGATGCGCAGACCGCCGTGCCGGTGAGCAGGCCGGGGCCGGGAGCGCCGTTCGGGAGCAGGCTCACGCCGGTGGCGGGGAGGGCGCGAGTGACGGCCCGGACGCCGGTGGCGAGCACGTCCCCGGGGGTGGCCCGCGGCTCGCCCAGTACGAGGTGGACGTCCACCCCGGTCTCCCCGACCACCTCCAGCAGGGTCACCGCCCCGCCGGGGCCCCGGGCCACCTTCACCCGGTCCAGGAGGGTCGTGTCGCGGCGCAGCATGCGCACGGGGCGGCCGGCCCATGGCCCCTCGTGCGCTTCTCCGTACCCCTCACGGAACGGCTGGATCCAGTGCAGCCGCAGCGCGAGCGCCGAGGCCAGCACCAGCCGGACCGGGTCGGGTCCCTCCGGCAGCGTGACCGGCATCCGCTCGATCGCGCCGTCGGTGCGCTCGCGGGCCCACCCGTCCAGCACCTCGCGGTCGCGGTCCGTGTCCCCGCTCAGGGCGCCCCTCGTGCCGGGAGGGAGCGCCGCCGATCAGCCGGGTTCCAGGGGGAGGTCCTCGCGGGTCCAGAGTCCGGTCGCCGACCGCAGCCCCCGTACGCCGCCCAGCGCGGCCATCACCTCCCGTGCGGCCGGCGTCGCGTCCTCGGCGGGTATGCCGAGCGCCTCGGCCAGCTCCGTCCGGGCCGGGCCGGCCGCGCCGCCCGCGAGGAGGGCGAGCAGCGGCCAGAGCCCGGCCGCGGTGAAGACGGTGCCCGCCTCCGCGGCCGGGGCGGCGGCCGCCCAGCGTGCCGTGAGCCGGTTGACCGCGCGTACCGTCGAGTTCCTCATGGGCGCGAGGGTACGTGGGGGGCGCCGCCGGGCTTACCCCGGCCCGGCGGCGCCGGTCGGGGACCCGGAACTTCGCCCCGCCGCGGCCCTGTTCGCGGATGTGGCGGCCCTTCGCGCTCAGCACCCGCAGGTCGTCGCACGTCCAACGGGTGCTGCCGTCGAAGAGCCAGGCGTGGCCTCCGCGCCGGTCGCGGTGCACCTGGTGGGCGCCGGACGCGGCCGGCTTCCTCAGCTCCTCGTAGTCCTCGTGGCGGGCGGCCACCTCGGGTTCCGCGGAACCGCCCGGCCGTCCGAAAAACATCCTCCACGGCCCTGGGCACCTTTGCGCCCCCTCGCTACCCTCCGCGCATGATTCCCACGGTGGTCTGGGGCACCGGCAACGTCGGCCGCGCGGCGATCCGCGCCGTCGAGGCCCACCCGGCGCTCGCCCTCACGGCAGTGATCGTCCACAACCCCGGCAAGGTCGGCCGCGACGCGGGCGAACTCGCCGGACTCGACCGGCGGCTGGGGGTGGCGGCGACCGACGACGCCGCGGCGGTGCTCGCCGCCCGGCCCGCCGCCGTCGTCTACGCGGCCTCCGGCGATGTCCGTCCCGACGATGCCCTCACCGACATCACGCGGGCGATCGCGGCCGGAGCGGTCGTCGTCAGTCCCGCCCTCTACCCCCTCTACGACCACCGCGGCGCCCCGCCCGAGTTCCGGGACCCGGTCCTGGCGGCGGTAGCGGAAGGCGGCGGCTCGCTCTTCGCCTCCGGCGTCGACCCCGGCTGGGGCAACGACGTGCTCCCGCTGCTGCTCAGCGGCCTCGGCACCACGGTGGACGTGATCCGCTGCCAGGAGATCTTCGACTACTCCACGTACGACCAGCCGGACTCCGTCCGCTACCTGGTCGGCATGGGCCAACCCATGGACTACGAGCCGATGATGCTCATGCCCTCGGTCCCGACCATGGTGTGGGGCGGCCAGATCCGGATGATGGCCCGCGCCCTCGGCGTGGAACTCGACGGGATCCGCGAGACCTCGGACCGGCGCGCCCTCGACACCACCGTGACCACCCGCAGCATGGGCGAGTTCGAGGCCGGCACCCAGGGCGCCATCCGCTTCGAGGTGCAGGGCATCGTCGAGGGCGAGCCCCGCATCGTCATCGAACACGTCACCCGCATCCACCCGTCCTGCGCACCCGACTGGCCCACCCCGCCCGACGGGACCGGGGCCCACCGGGTCGTCATCGAGGGCCGCCCGCGCATCGAGGTCACCGTCGAGTGCACCGACGAGGACGACAACCGCTCGGCCGGGGGCAACGCCACCGCCGTCGGCCGGCTCGTCGGCGCCATCGACTGGCTGGTCGACGCCGAACCGGGGCTCTACGACGCGCTCGACGTCCCGCTGCGACCCGCAGCCGGCAAACTCGGAAGGAAGCAGCCATGAGGATCGACGTTCCCGAAGGACAGCACCCGATCGAGTACGTGTGGGGCGATCTGGTGCCCGGCATCGGCATGGCCGCGGCCAACTTCTCCCTGTCCGTCTACGCCCACACCACCCTGGGCCTGCGCGAGTTCGAGGCCGCCCGGCTGCGCATCGCGCAGATCAACGGCTGCGTCTTCTGCCTCGACTGGCGTACCGACCGGGACGGGGAGAAGGTCGAGGAGGGGTTCGCCGACGCGGTGACCGAGTGGCGGACCACCGGGGCCTTCGACGACCGCACCCGACTGGCGGCCGAGTACGCGGAGCGCTACGCCCTGGACCACCACAACCTCGACGAGGAGTTCTGGGCGCGGATGACCGCGCACTACAGCCAGGTGGAGATCGTGGAGCTGAGCATGAGCATCGGCTCCTGGCTCGCCTTCGGCCGGCTCAACCACGTGCTGGGCCTCGACAGCGTCTGTGTGCTGCCGGGCGGCTGAAGCGGCCCGGGGCCGTGCGGAGGCGGTTCCGCACGGTCCCGGGACCGGACCGCCGCCCTCAGAGGTCGGTGGCGATGATCTTCTCTATGTTCCGTTCGGCGAGGGCCGTGATGGTCACGAAGGGGTTGACGCTGGTGTTGCCGGGGATCAGCGCTCCGTCGATCACGTACAGGCCGGTGTAGCCGCGCAGGCGGCCGTAGTTGTCGGTGGCCTTGTTCAGCACGGCGCCGCCGAGCGGGTGGTAGGTGAGGTGGTCACCCCAGATCTTGTTGGTGCCGAAGAGGTCGGTCCGGTAGATCGTCCCCTCCTTCGAGTTGATCTTGTCGAAGATGCTCTTCGCCATGTCGATGGAGGGCTGCTTCCACGCGGTCTGCCAGTTCAGGTCGACCTTGCCGGCGGCGGCGTTCCAGGTGAACTCGGCGCGGTTGGGGTTCTTGGTGATGGAGAGGTAGAAGGAGGCGTACGTCTCGATCCCCGTGGGCAGCGGGGCCACCTCGGCGAAGGCGCCGCCCGCGTCCCAGTTGTCGATGCCGCCGCAGGGGATGGCGGCCTGCACATTGCCCGTGGGGTCCCACATGTGGTTGGCCCGGCCGCACATGACGTTGCCGTTGTCGCCCCAGCCCTTGCCGATCTCGTCGTTCAGGTCGGCCAGCGCGCCGGTGGCCTTCAGCCTGACCAGGAGCTTGCTGGTGCCGACGCTGCCCGCCGCGAAGAAGACCCGGTCGGCGGTGACGGTCTTGGTGGCGACCACCGCCCCGGTGGTGTCGATCTGTTCCATGCCGACGGCGTAGCCGCCACCGGCCGAGGGGGAGACGGTGGTGACCCGGTGCAGCGGGGAGACGGCGACCTTGCCGGTCGCCCGGGCGGCCGCGAGGTAGGTCTTCTGGAGGGACTTCTTGCCGGCGTTGTTGCCGTAGAGGATCTCGCCGTCGACGGCGGACTTGGGGACGGTGCCGGCGACCTCCTGCTTCATGTAGTCCCAGTCGTAGACGTCCGGGACGAAGACGAAGGGGAAGCCGGAGCGCTGGGCGTGCTTGCGGCCGACCCGGGCGAACTGGTAGCAGTCCACCGTGTCGAACCAGGCAGGGTCGATCAGACCCACACCGAGCCCGGCGTTGGCGCGCGGGTAGTAGGTGGTGTACATCTCCTCCGCGTCCACCGAGGGCAGGATCGCTGCGAAGTTCTGCCGCTTGGGCGTCACCGCCATGCCGCCGTTGACCAGCGAACCGCCGCCCACGCCGCGGCCCTGGTAGACGATGATCCCGCCCATCTCCTCGGCATCGAGGATGCCCGTGTACCGGGGGACGTCCTTGTCGATGGGGAAGCCGAGAAAGTTGCTGAGCGGCGCTTTGGTCCTGGTGCGGAGCCAGTACGAACGGTAGTCGGGCCTGGTGGTGTTGGCGAAGATCTTGCCGTCGCTTCCGGGGGTGTCCCAGGCCATGCCCATCTCGATCATGTGCACGTCGACCCCGGCCTGCGCGAGCCGCAGCGCCGCGACGGAGCCGCCGTAGCCGGTACCGATGACGAGGGCCGGAACATGGGCCCCGGAGTCGATGGGCGCGTTCGCGGCGGCCGCCCCGGTGGCGCTTTCCGCTCGGGCCGGGATGGTGTTGACCGCCAGGGCCAGGGCTCCAAGAATGGAACTGGTTCCAGCGATGAATCCACGGCGTGACACACCCTTGGATACCTTGCTGTGCAGGCTTTTGTCACTCATGCGACCTTCCTCACTCTCGATGGAGTGAGAACAAGTTCTACTGTTGAATGCCTGCCAAGTCACTACACGCGTCGAGGTAACTTGTGACCGTTTTCGCCTGCTGGGCCTGTTGGGTTCGGGAGTGTCGGGGAAAGTTCCCGCCGGGCCGCCGCGAACTTTCCCCGAGTTGACACCCGAATTCAGTGGATCTTCGTGGCCCGGCGTGCCATGGTTGGTCCCACCGAAGGGGTGTAGCTCAGCTGGTCAGAGCAACGGTCTCCAAAACCGTAGGCCGCAGGTTCGAATCCTGCCGCCCCTGCAAGAGTCACCTGCACGAACACCGACGAACGTCCAGGCGGGAGCCTTCTCCCGGCTGGGCGTTCGCCGTGTTTCCGGCGTCTGGGTCAGGGGCGAGGAGGTCCCCCGCCCGACAGCGCCCCGCCCCACCGGTCTCTCGTGCCCTGAAGGGCCCGGCGGGGCGGCGCCGTGCAGCTGCAGCCCGCAGCGTCCCCGCAAGTCAGGAACTGCTCGCGGATGATACGTCCACGCTATCCGCCACCACTGACAGCGAGGCCGGACCCGGAACGTGGAAGCGAAACGCGAGTCCGATCCCCGCGCTCGCCCCGCCCGCCTCCGGGTCCCGGAGCGGCTGCGAATGCGCGACCTGTGGGGCGGAACCGGGGCCTGATCACCGCGCCGGGATACCCGGACCCGCTGCAACCCTGCCGACCCGCAGGCTGCACGCCGCGGCCTCGCCGAGGGCGCCGATGCCGGCACTTGCCGCCGACCGGACGCGATGCTCGGCGTATCCCATCGTGCTCGGCCCTCAGGGTCCGCAAGGGCCTGAAGGCCCGAACGGGACGGCCGGCGGGGACGGGCGCGACGCGGTCTCTGCGGTGAACACTGAGCGTGGCGGTGGAAACGGCCGAGCCGTGGCCGCGACCCGGCTCGAGGCGCACGCGCATTGCGCTGAGCAGGCTGCCCGGGCCTGGCCTGATGGGCAGGGCAGCGGCGACGCGACCCTTGACCGGCTCGCCAACGGGTATACGGCGACACAGAGGGACCGGGCGTTCCGGCAGTGCATGAGCGACGAGGGATGGCCGCAGTAGCAGCGCACCCCGACCCGTCGGCGGGTCCGGGATGTGGACCGCTGATGTCTGGCACCAGGCGCGCGGCGCCCCTCCCGTGGGGAGCCGGGGGGGGCGCCGGCCCGGGATGGTCCGGTGACAGCACCGTAGACCCGCAGGCGGGGCGACGGTAGGCATATGACAGGGGGGATTCCGGAACAGTGGAACGGTCAGGCCTCCAACAGCAGCGCTCTACAGGATTGTTCGGAGTGTCGCGATCCGGCTCGTCACCCTTCCCTGGGGGTCGCATCGGCGGCAGTCGCCTCAGTCGAGGTCGGAGCAGGCTCGGAAACAGTGTGGCAGCGGTCTGCGAAACCGCGGGTCGGGTCACAGGCGCGACTCCTGTCGTCCCCTGCCGTTCGTGCGTGGAGCGCGGTGGCGGCCGGCTGCGTTGGACCTGTGGACCCCCGTTCGGGGGAAAGGGGGCATCTGGCAGACTTGTGCGGGTTGTCCCAGGCGGCGCAGGACAGGAAACCGGTGTGAATCCGGTGCGGTCCCGCCACTGTGACCGGAGCTCCGCCCACCCGCGGGCCCCGGGAGTCAGACACTGACGCGCCGCCTCTTCACTTCGACCGGGGACGAGGATCCCCCGGAGAGGCCTCGCCATGTCGCGTTCCCGCGCAACCCTGCGCTCCATCGCCGCCCTCGCCTTCCTGGTTCCGCTCGCCGCGTGCGGCGGGCCGGCCGACGGACCCGCCGGTGCGGCCCGGCCCGGCCCCGGAGCGCGGCCCGCGCCCGGGTTCCCGTACACCGTCACCAACTGCGGTGTCACCAGCACCTACCAGGCCCCGCCCGAGCGGGCCGTCACCATGAACCAGCACGCCACCGAGATCATGCTGGCCCTCGGACTGCAGGACCGGATGGTCGGCACGGCCTACCTCGACGACTCCGTGCTCCCCGCCTACCGGCCCGCCTACGACAAGATCAAGGTGCTGGCCGGCGAATACCCCTCCAAGGAGGTGCTCCTCGGAGCCGACCCCGACTTCGTGTACGGCGGTTACGCCAGCGCCTTCGACAAGGGCCAGGGCCGGGACCGTGAAGGGCTCGCCCGGTCCGGCATCGGCTCCCGGCTGAGCGTGGAGTACTGCACCCGGGGCCCGGTCGGCCTCGCCCAGCTGAAGACCGAGATCACCGAGGTCGCCCGGACCTTCGGCGTGCCCGAACGCGGAGCGGCCCTCGTCGAGGACGAGCAGCGCCGCGTCGACGCCGTCACCGCACGTCTGAAGGACGCGCCGAGGCCGCCCGTCTTCGTCTACGACTCCGGCGAGGGCTCCGCCTTCACCTCGGGCGGCAAGGGCATCGGCAACGAGATCGTCACCCTCGCCGGAGGCACGAACGTCTTCGCCGACCTCGACGACACCTTCGGCGACGTGTCCTGGGAGAAGGTCATCGAGCGCAAGCCCGAGGTCGTCCTCATCTACGACTACGGCGGCACCACCGTGGAGTCCAAGAAGCAGCGCCTGCTCAACGACCCGGCGCTGGCTCAGGTTCCCGCCGTCAAGAACCGGCGGTTCGTCGTGCTGCCGCTCTCCTCCGCCGTGCTCGGCGTACGCGTCGCCGACGCCGTCGAGTCCCTGGGCCGCCAACTGCACCCCGACGCCGCGTGAGGCGCCGCCGGACCGCCGCCGTCCTCCTGATCCTCGCCGCCGTTCTGGCGGCCTCGGCGGTGGCCGGGCTCGCCCTGGGGCCCGTACGGATCGCCCCCGGCCGGGTCCTCGACCTCGTCCTGGCCGGACCGGACGCGCAGGGCGGAGCCTTCGCCTCCATCGTGTGGGACGTCCGCATGCCGCGCGTCCTGCTCGGCACGGTCGTCGGCGCCGGACTCGCCGTCGCCGGCGCGGTGCTCCAGGCCCTCGTGCGCAACCCGCTCGCCGACCCCTTCCTGCTCGGCGCCTCCTCGGGCGCCTCCGCGGGGGCCGTGCTCGTCATCGTCTTCGGTACGGCCGCCGGCGCGGGCGCCGCAGGGGTCGCGGGCGGGGCCGGGGTGCCGCTCGCCGCGTTCGCCGGGTCGATGGCCGCGCTCGTCACCGTCTACGCCCTGGCCCGGAGGGGCGGCACCATGACCACCGGCCGGCTGATCCTGGCCGGAGTCGCCGTGCAGTACGTGCTCTCCGCCCTGACCAGCCTGGTGCTCGTACTGTCCGCGAGCCCCGACCAGATGCGCTCGGTGCTGTTCTGGACGCTGGGCGGCCTGGGCGGGGCCCGCTGGGACGAACTGGCCCTGCCCGCGGCCGCGCTGTTCGTCGGGACCGGTGTGCTCGTCACCCTGGCCCGGCCCCTGGACCTGCTGCTCGCGGGGGAGGAGGGCGCGCACACCCTCGGGCTGGACACCGGCCGGTTCCGGGCCGCCGCGTTCGTGCTCACCTCCCTCGTCATCGGGGTGCTGGTGGCCTCCAGCGGGGCGATCGGCTTCGTCGGGCTGATGGTTCCGCACGCCGCCCGGATGGTGGTGGGAGCCGGGCACCGGGCGCTGCTGCCCGTCGCCGCGCTGGGCGGGGCCGTGTTCCTGACGCTGGCCGACCTGTTGGCCCGTACGGCGGCCGCGCCCGAGGAGATACCGGTCGGCGTGGTCACCGCTCTGGTGGGAGGGCCGTTCTTCCTGTGGATGCTGCGCAGGTCCGGCCGCGGCGAGGGGGTGGTGGGCGGATGACGGGGGGTTCGGTGGAACTCACCGTCGAGGCGGTGCGTTACGAGATCGACGGGCAGCAGCTGCTGCGCGGAGTCGACCTGACCGCCCGGCCGGGGGAGACGGTCGCCGTGGTCGGGCCGAACGGCAGTGGCAAGACCACGCTGCTGCGTTGTGTTTACGGCACTTTGCGGCCCACCGCCGGCCGCGTGCTCCTCGACGGGAGGGACGCGGGCTCGCTGAGCGTCAAGGAGCGGGCCCGGAAGGTGGCTGCCGTTCCCCAGGACGGCGCCGGCGCAATGGGCCTGACGGTCCGGGAGGTCGTCGCCATGGGGCGCAGCCCGCACAGACGGTTCTGGGAACAGGACGGCCCGGGAGACGCACTGCGCGTCGACAGCGCCCTGGAGACGGTCGGCGCGACCGCCTTCGCGGCGCGGCGCTTCGAGGAGCTGTCCGGCGGCGAACGCCAGCGCGCGCTCGTCGCCCGCGCCCTCGTCCAGGAAACGGGCCTCCTCGCCCTGGACGAGCCGACCAACCACCTCGACATCCGCTACCAGCTGGAGGTTCTGGACCTGGTGCGCGGCCTGCCCACGACGAGTCTGCTGGTCCTGCACGACCTCAACCTGGCGGCGTCCTTCTGTGACCGGCTGTACGTCCTGGCGGGCGGCCGGGTGGTCGCGGCGGGGGTGCCGGGCGAGGTGCTGACGGAGGACCTGCTGGCCGAGGTCTACGGTGTCCGCACGCGCATCGGCACCCACCCGACCACGGGCGCACCCAGCATCGTCTACCTCCCCCCGGACCCTCCCGCTGCACGACTGCGGCACGCCGCGGGGGGAACGGCGGCGCCCTGACGCACGTTCACGTCCTGTGCTGAATCTCCTGACGGGCCCTGCCCTCGTGCTGCTGATCGTCGTGCCGCTGTTCCTCTGGGCGGCCCTCCGTCAGGCCGCCCGGTTCGCCAGGCACCGTGGGTGGCTGCCGGGCCGCCCCGGCCGCGCCGCGCTCGGTTCGCGCGGTGCGGGCGCGACGGCCACGGAGGAACTGCACGCCCTGATCTATCCGAGCAAGCGGGTCCAACTGGACCAACGCCACATCGAACTGGTGCTGCGGGACGACGAGCAGGACGGCGCGCCGGGGAGGAACGGCGTCGACCTCGACGCGGGCACCGCCCGCATACGGAGTCGGGGCGGCCCGGCGTGAGAGCCCCGTCCCGGCGGCCCCGTCCCGGCGGCCCCGTCCCGGCGGCCCCGTCCCGGCGGCCCCGTCCCGGCGGCCCCG
>NZ_JBGWAB010000175.1:0-13675 GCF_041862025.1 Streptomyces sp. AB3(2024) | reverse complement strand
GTCCTTCCTGAACTCCTCCGGATACGGAGACTTGCGTCCCACGTGGACATCCCTCCCTGGACCATCAAGATCCATTGTCAGGGTGTCCACTCCAAAGGATCAGCCTCAGACGGAACCACCCCCACGGGGCCGGACCCGGCCCGGAACGTCTCTGACGCGACCACGAACGGACCTCCTTCACCCACGGTGAGCGGGCCCGGGGCCGATGGTCCGGTCCCCCGGCTCGCCCTGTCGGCCTCCCTTCATCCTCCTCCCGACCCACCCGGGCGGCAGCCCCCGCGGATCAGCGCGCGGTCGTGGGGG
The DNA here is from genome assembly GCF_041862025.1 of Streptomyces sp. AB3(2024). Lineage (NCBI taxonomy): Bacteria > Bacillati > Actinomycetota > Actinomycetes > Kitasatosporales > Streptomycetaceae > Streptomyces > Streptomyces sp. AB3(2024). The sequence continues at coordinate 13,372 of NZ_JBGWAB010000175.1, read as the reverse complement.
CCGGGCACCCCGGCAGGGCCGGCCTGTCCTTCGTGCGTACGGCGGGGAGCCAGGCCGTGGGGGGTGTGGAGCCGGGAGGGAGGCGGACGCGGAACCAGCGGGTGGACTGCTGGTCCTCCTCGTTGATGATGGGCTGCCCGTCGGACACCTGGCAGTCGGCGGCGAGGACGTCGCCGTGCCACACCCGGGTCGCCACGACGTTGTCCGCGGCGTACGGCCGCCGGGGGTCGATCGCCAGGCCCAGACTGCACTGCCGGTCCCGGTCGGCCCGCTCCCGACACCCCTTCTCGGCGTTGAACACCCGGATCGCGCCGGCCTTCGCCTCCGCGCCACCGGGCGGTGCGGACGGGTTCGCCCGCACCTCGTCCGACCACAGGGTCGCGCCCGCGATCCCGCACAGCACGGTGGCCAGGACGGCGGCGCGGGCCCGGCCCCGCAGCCGTCCCGCCCCCGTCCCGCGGGTTCCCTGTTCGGCGGCGATACGGGCGAGCAGGCTCTCGGCGGTGTGCGGGGCGCGCGCCGCGTGAGTGGGGGCGAGGCAGTCGGCGGCCAGCGCCCGCCAGAACGGCGGCACCGCGTGGTCCATGCGCAGCGCCACCCGCCCTTCGCCGTACCCCTGTACGGCGGCGCCCCGGGCCATGGGTGTGGCGCCGGAGAACGGGGAGGCACCGGACGCGAACACCTCGTGGATGATGATGCCCAGGGCCCAGATGTCGGCGCTCGGCCGGACCTGTACGCCGAGTTCCCCGAGCGGCGCCCGCCAGCGCTCGGGCGGGAGGTAGTCCAGGGTGCCCATGGGCGGCGCGTACCCGTGCGTGCCCGTCATCTCGGTGGCGAGGCCGAAGTCCGAGAGCTTCACGGAACGGTCGGTGCCCAGTAGGACGTTCTCCGGCTTGAGATCGGCGTGGACCCAGCCCGAGCGGTGGAGGTGGGCCAGTCCCTCGCAGACCCCCGCGATCAGCCGGGGGCGATCGGCCTCGGCCACCCCCGCGTCGAGGAGTTCGCGCAGGCTGCCCGCGGCCCGCTCCATGACCAGCACGATCGCGCCGTCCAGCGGGGGGCGGTCGGGGGCGGCGAGGACGAAGGAGTCCAGGAGACCGATCAGCCGGGGGTGGCCCGCCCTGCGCCCGAGTTCGACCTCGCGGCGCGCGGAATCCACGATCCTGCGCGTCTGGCGCGGGGCGTACCCGGCGGTCGGCATGATTTTCAGCGCGACGTCGGCTGGTCCCGCCGGCATGCCCGCAGGGGCCACCCCGCCGGTCCGCCTGGTCCGCCCGGGGTACCCGTCGGCCGGCCGTGCCGCGTAGACCGTGGACCAGCCCCCGGACCCGATCAAGTCGGTGACCGCCCAGTCCCGCACCCGGTAGCCGGGCGGCAGGAGGTCCCTGCGCTCGCACTCCGTGGTGTCGCGCAGGCCGTTCGGCGGCGTCATCGCGTGCTCTGCCGCTCCCGCCCGCCGGCCCCCGTCAGGGGCGGCAGCAGCGTGAGGTGCTCCTCCCGTACGAGCCCGAACCGCAGCGCGAGCCCGACGATCTCCTCCCGCTTGCCGTTGCGGCGCTCGCTCCTGCCGGGTTCGCGCAGGTCCGGGGCGCCGATGCGCAGCTTCTCCTCGGCGAGGTAGTCGATGTGCGAGCTGATCGCACGCGCGGTCAGCGTGCCGCAGGTGGGGTGTCCCCTGAACCGCTCGACGATCTGGGGAGTCGTGGGGACCGCCACGCGGGACTGGTCGCGCAGGCGCGGTTCGCAGAGCGCGACGAGTACGAGGAAGTAGGCGGCCGTCTCGTCCAGGGAGTACGCCGTGACCGTGAGGCGGCCCCAGGGGGCGCCCATGGCGTCCGGGTCCAGATAGACGTGGTCGGGCGCGAACACCTGGAAGGACACGGTGACGTCGCTGCGGGTGGGCAGCACCACGCGTGAGAACTCGAACGGGACGGGCGCACCGACCCGGCGCGGCGGGACCCTCAGGTACTCCCCCGCTCCTTCCGGGTTCTCCACCAGGTAGCTGTGGGTGGCGCTGTGGTTGGTCAGCTGCCAGTGGTCGTCGGCGACGCGGATCTCCCCGGCGAGCCGGGAGATCGCCGGGTCGGCGAGGCGCAGTTCGACGGGGACCGTCGCGGAGCCCCGTCCGAAGCGGGCGGCCTCGCCCGGTCCGAGCCGCAGCGTCACAGGGTCACCGTACGGTTCGCCGCCGTCGGCGCCGCTGCACCCCTGCGGCAGGTGGACGACTACACCACTCACGGTTCCCCCTGTTCCACTCGTCGCTGCTCGGACGAGTGGAACAATACTCATCTCTCAAGGGAGTTCATCGGCGTACTTCGGCCACTTCGGCAGGGCGGCGCCTGCCCGGCTTCCGCCGGGTCGGGACGCCCACCCTGGCGGCCATGGAAGCCTCCCGGGTCTCCCTTCCCATCCGCCTCACCCACCCTCCCGCAAGAGCCGCCCGTTGTGTGCCGGGTCACGTCGACTCCGTGTCAACAGTGGTGCTTGGGGGCTGCTTTCGACTCTCTGCCGAACGGATCGGAGCAGCAGACGGTGCGGCCGGTACAGGGGCATCGGAGTGGTATCCGTCCCTCCGGCCGTGGCCGCCGGTGGCCTGCCCCGGCCCCGGCAGGGTGGGGAAGGTCACCGTGCCCGGGGGGTCACGGCGCCGCCTGCCCGCCCGTTTTCCCCTTTCACTTGGCGAAATCCACACTCCACACGCCGCCCTCCACGCACCGCCCTCCGCGCTCAGAGCGCGGGGCTGCCCGATACGACGGGTGCGACCGCCCGGTCGCCGAAGGCCGTCCACGGCCGCCATCCGCCGCTCGGCCGGTCCTGGACGCGGGTGCGCATCCGGCCTTCGGCGGTGACGGCGAAGACGTGCGTCCGCCCGGTGGAATCGAGCGCGGCGGCCGGCGTGGCGGCGAGCCTGATGCCGGGCTCGCCGAACTCCCCGCCGGAATCCCAGCTTCCACCCGGGGCGGTCTGCCAGCGGTGGCCGAGCCGGGCACCACCCGGGGTCAGGGAGAAGGCCTCCAGGCGGCCGTCGGCGTTGACGGCGAACGCCGGGGCGGCGGCGCTCCAGTCGAACAGGGGCAGCCAGTCGTCCCAGCCGCCGTTCGCCGCGGACTGCCGTCGGCCGAAGGTTCCCACGCCCGACGGTCCGATCGCGGCGACGGTGAGCCGGCCGCTGCCGTCCCGGGCCACCCGCGGTGCGGCGCCCGCCGCGGTGCCGAAGCGGTGCCATGCGGCGGTCCAGGCACCGCCCGGGGTCTCCTGCCACCGGTGGAAGATCCCGGAGCCGCCGGGCGAGAGGGCGAACACCTCCAGGCGGCCGTCCGCGTTGGCCGCGACCACCGGGGGCGCGCCCGCGGCCCCGCCGAAGCCGGGCTCCCACGGGTCCCAGGCCGGGGATCCGGGTGACCGCTGCCGTCGCCGGGCGACGGAGGCGCCGCCGGGACTCAGGGCGAACACCTCCAGCCTGCCGTCGGCGTTACGGGCGACGGCAGGGGCGGCGCCGGCCGGGCCTCCGAACGACTCCCAGTCGTACCAGCCTCCGTCCGGCCGCTGCACCCGGTGGTGCAGGTTGGCTCCGCCCGGGGCAAGCGAGAACACCTCGAGCCTGCCGTCGGCGCCCTGGCCGAGGGCGGGAACGGCCCCGGCCGGCCCTCCGAAGGGCTCCCACTCCGACCAGGCGTCGGTGTCCGGGGCGAGCTGGACGCGCCGCAGCATCGAGCGGTCGGAGGCGTCGAGCGCGAACACCGTGAGGCGGCCGCCGACGCCGAGGCCGACCACCGGATTGTCCGCGCTCTGCCACGGCGGCGGTGTGTCCCGCCACTCCAGGGGCGCCACGTGCAGCCCGTACCGGAACCAGCCCGCAGCGCTGGCGTACCAGGTGTCCCCGTCCGCGAAGACCTCGACGGCGTGGCCGGGCACGTGGCCCGCGTACCCGGCGAGGTCGAAGCGGTAGGGGTCCCGGGATGCCAGCACGTCCGTGCCCTCGTAGCCGCCCCGCGGTCCCATGAACAGGTAGTACCAGCCGTCCCGTTCGACTACGTACGGCGACTCGGTGACCGAGACGGTCGTGTCCGTGGTCGCGTCGGTGAACGCGACGCCCGGCTCGCTCCAGTGCAGCAGATCGGCGGACCGCCGGAAGGCCACGACATGGTGGCCGCCCGCGCTGGAGAGCTCCGTGTAGTACATGACCCATTCGTCGCCGACCCGCAGCACCATGGGGTCGCGCGCCGCGAGCCCGCGGAAGAGCGGGCCGGACGGCTCGCGCGTCCAGGTGAACAGGTCGGGTGAGGTGGCGAGGTTGATCGCGGCGCCGCCCGCGCCGCCCGCGGCGTAGAACATCCAGAACCTGCCGCCCGCGGCGACGACGTGGGGCGCCCACAGGTGTTCCTCGCCGAAGTAGGAGGGGTCGACGGTGAGCGCGTCGGCGTGTGTGGTCCACGGACCGTTCGGGCTCGGCGCGGAGGCGTGGACGAAGAAGGTCTCCCCCGTGCTGTCCGGGGATTCGCCGCGCGGAGCGCTGTCCCCGACGATGCTGAACAGGTGCCAGCGGCCCTGGGCCTTGATCAGGGTGTGGTCGTTGAGGTAGCGCGGGCCCGCGGGGGTGGACGGGTCGTAGACGTACGCGAAGGGGCCGGCGCCGGCCCACCGGGCGGGTGGTAGGGCATCGGCGACGTGGGAGGCGCCGGTCGCGGTCCGGCCGGTGTCCAGGAACGGGAGCGCGCCCGCCCCGGCGGCGCCCCGCAGGAGGGTGCGTCTGCTGATCGCGGGCATGAGTCTCTCCAGAGAGGCCGCGTGGGGGGGGGGGGGGGGGCGGGGCCCGGGGGGCCCGCCCCCCCCCCCCCGCGGTGGGGGGGTGTGGTTTGCGGGCTGAAGTCACACCCCCGGGCGGGGGGGGGGGCCCCGCGGCCCCCGCGCGGCCGCCCCCCCCCCCCCACGGAGCGCGTGTGGGGCGGTCGGAGACCGGTCAGCCCTGGGTGGGGCCGGCGGTGGTGTTGAGCCAGGTCCATTCGGACCAGGTGGAGAAGCCGGTCTGCCATTTGTGGAAGGTGCCGGTGTGGTTGGTGCCGAAGACTTCCATCCGGCCGTCGGCGTTGGTGACCGCCGTGACCTCGGTACCGCCGCCGCCGAAGGCGTTCCAGTCGCCGTACGCGCCGTTGACGGCGCGCTGCCAGGTGTGCATGGCCGTACCGCCGTTCATGGCGAAGACCTCGACCCGGCCGTCCGGTGTGCGTTCGCTGCTGAGTTGCGCGTCGGCGGGACCGCCGGTCCCCTCCCAGCCCGACCAACTGACCGTGCTGGATTGGTACTTGTGGAACACCCCGTTCGGGCCGGAGGCGAACACCTCCAGGCGGCCGTCGGCATTGTGGTCGACGGTGAGGTCGTGGCCGCCGCCTCCGAAGGTCTCCCACGTTGACCAGCCGCCGTTGGGGGCCGTCTGGTAGGCGTGCTGGAAGGTGTCGGCGCCCAGGGCGAACACCTCCAGGCGGCCGTCGGGCGACTTCTCCATCTCCACCCGGCTGTCGGCGGGGCCGCCGCCGGTGGCCTCCCACTCCGACCACCCGCCGTTGGGGGCGAGTTGGTACCGGCGGAAGAGGCCGACGGGTCCGGAGGCGTAGACCTCGATGCGGCCGTCGGCGTTGACACCGGCCGCGGTGTCGCGGCCGCCACCGCCGAAGGTCTCCCAGTTCGACCAGCCGCCGGAGGGGGAGAGCTGCCAGCGGTGCTGGAAGGTGCTGCCCGACAGGGCGAACATCTCCAGACGGCCGTCGGCGTTGGGCGCGATCGCCAGTTCGGCGCTGCCCGGCCCGCCGAGCGGTTCCCAGGCCGACCAGTTGCCGTTCACTTCCTGCTGCCAGGCGTGGTGCACCCCGTCGGCGCCGGCGGCGAACACCTCCAGCCGTCCGTCCGCCGACCGCGCCGACACCACGCGGCCCGACTCCGCCGGATACACCGGCGGCTTGGGCCGCGGCCCGCTGCCCGGGGTGCAGGGCAGGACGACGCCGCGCTCCGCCAGGTAGACCTCGGGGTCGATGCCGTAGGAGGTGGACCGGTCCCCCCAGATCCGCAGGTGGAGGTGGGAGCCGTCCACGTTGGTGCCCTCCGCGCCCATCAGGGCGATCTGCTGGCCTGCCACGACGTGGTCGCCCACGGAGACGTCGCGGCGGGACATGTGCCCGTACTCGGAGATCCGCCCGTCGGGGTGCAGCACGCGGATCCACTGGCCGTAGTCGCCGGTGTATCCGGAGATGGTCACTTCGCCGTCGCCGACGGCGTAGATCGGTGTCCCGACGTCGTTGGCGATGTCGACGCCGTTGTGGCCGCTGTGGAAGTGCTGGGACACCCAGCCGGTGGTCGGGCAGGCCGCGGTGAGCTCGGCGGGCCGGGCCTCGGCCGAACCCGTGGCGGCCAGCACCGACAGCGCCGAAAGGAGTACGGCAGTCGCCGCGAGGACGCGGCTCAGGGGGCCGTTCACGCCTTGCGCAGCCGGTCGATGATGCCATTGATGTCGTCCTGCAGCAGATCCCGGCGGACATAGTGACCGCCGCCCACCTCGTGCTGCTCGTAGGGGATGCCCGCGCGGTCGAGGTTCCACTTGAACTCCCGCTGGGTGGCCAGCACCAGGGTTTCATTGGCGTAACCCTGGATGTCCTCGGGGCTGGTGCCGGCGACCAGGAAGACCCGCTTGTTCCGGTAGCTCTCGATGCGCTCGCACGGGTTGTCCGCGCTGACCCGGGCCTGGTCCCAGAAGGGCACGCCATAGATGCTGCCGCCGTTCAGTTCCACCGCGGCGGAGGAGGCGTTGGCCCAGTGGGTCACCAGGTCACCGTTGCCCCCGCGCAGGTTGGCCGGGCCGGAGTGGGCGCTGACCGAGGCGAAGTGGCCGTAGTACTTGGCCGCGTACTTCAGGGCGCCGAAGCCGCCCATGGAGAACCCGGAGACGGCGCGGCCGTCGTATTCGGCGTAGGTGCGGAAGTTCGCGTCGATCCAAGGGATCAGCTGACCTATGTGGAAGTACTCCCAGTTCCGGGCACCGATGTTGGAGCTCACCGGGTTGGAGTACCAGCCGGCGCGCCCGCCGTCGGGCATCACGACGATGAGGTCCTTCCAGGCGGTCAGACCCCGGATGTCGTGGAACCGGTCGAAGGTGATGAAGTCCTCCAGGCCACCGTGGAGCAGGTAGAGGACGGGGTAGCGGCGCCCGCTGGTGTGGTAGCCGTCGGGGAGCAGCACGTTGACGGCCGGGGTCCAGCCCCCGATGGCGGAAGTCTGGAACCGGTAGTACCACATCCGGGGATCCTGCTCGCCGCGTTCCGTGATGTGCAGGCCGGGAATGTCACCGACGGCGGAAGCGGTCGACGCGGCGGCGAGGACTCCCGCGCCGCCCATGGCCATCGCGGCCGTGAGGCCACCGGCGGTCTTCAGGATGTTCCTGCGGCTGGGGTGCTGCGCGCTCACTGTGTCCTCCTGGTCGGGAGCCTGACGATGCGTCCGGACGGTAGCAACGGTGCCCGGGCCGGGAGACTCCGGAAGATTCCGGACTGACAGGGGTGGGCGCGTCGGCTATGGCCTGCCGGGAACTGTCGGAGCCGGCGTCATCGGGATTTCATCGCTCCTCCCTAGCGTGGCCGCGGTCAGACGAAGGCCCGGACCACAGGGGAAGGACGGCTCGATGGCGCGGAGGAGATTCAGAGCGAGGCTGCCGATGGTGGCCACGGCCGCGGTGGCGGCGGTGACGAGCACGATGGCGGCCACCGGGGCGCCGGCTCCGGGACAGGCGCCCGACAAGCCGACCATCCGTTACACCGAGTACGGAATCCCGCACATCATCGCTTCCGACTGGGCGGGACTGGGCACGGGCTACGGATACGCCGCGGCCAAGGACAACATCTGCACCTTGGCCGACACCTATCTGATGGTCAACGCCCAGCGGTCCCGCTATCTGGGGCCGGACGGCAAGGCGAGCCCCGGCGAGCACCAGAACACCACGACGAACCTCAACAGCGACATCTACTTCCAACGGATGAACGACAACCGAGTGGTGGAGCGGCTGCTCGACCTGCCCGCGCCCAACGGGCCGGAGCCGGAGGTCAAGGAGGCCATTCGCGGCTACGTCCAGGGGTACAACAGGTACCTGGCCGAGACGGGCGTGGACCACATCACCGACCCGGCCTGCCGCGGCAAGGCGTGGGTGCGGCCGATCACCGAGCTGGACGTCTACCGGCACGCGCACGCCGAGATCATCATGGGCACCGCCGACGTGCTGCTCGACGGCCAGGTGAACGCGGCTCCCCCGGGCGCTTCGGCCGCCGCTCCGGGCGCCGCCCCGCCGGCCTCCTCGGCCGCGGAGACCGCGGAGACCGCGGAGAAGATCCGTGACGCGATGGCGGTCAGCCGTCAGCAGAGCATGGGCAGCAACGCGCTGGCGGTCGGCTCTCAGGGCGTGTCCGGGGGCACGAGCATGCTGCTCGCGAATCCGCACTTCCCCTGGCAGGGCAAGAACCGGATGTGGCAGAGCCAGCTGACGATCCCGGGCAGGATCAATGTCTCCGGGGCCAGCCTGCTCGGCTTCCCCGCGGTGAACATCGGACACAACGACGATGTCGCCTGGAGCCACACCGTCGCCACGGTGGCCCCCTTCGGGCTGTTCGACGTACAGGTCGATGCACTGCACCCGACCAACTACCTGGTCGACGGCGCCTGGGAGGCGATGACCTCACAGCAGGTCGGTGTCGACGTGCTGAACGCGGACGGCTCCATCGGCAGGGTCAACAGGACCTTGTGGGCGACGCGTTACGGCCCGATCACCACACAGGTGCTGACCGTGCCGCTGCCCTGGGTGGTCAGCGCGCACGCGGTGCGCGACGTGAACATGGACAACTTGCGGGCGCTGAACACCTGGTTCCACCTCGACCAGGCCAAGGACGTCGACGAGGTGGTGAACACCCTGGAGACCACGCAGGGCGTCCCCTTCTTCAACACCGTCGCCTCCGACCGCAAGGGCAACGCCCTGTACGCGGACATCCAGGCCACCCCGAACATCACCGACGAGCACGCCCAGTCGTGCCTGACCCTGACCGGCCAGGCTCTGTTCAACCAGGTGTTGCGGCTGCCGAACGTGCCGCCGGTCTCCATCTTCGACGGCAAACGCAGCGCGTGCGACTGGCCCACCGATCCGAACGCGGTCGCACCGGGGCTGCTGGACCCGCACAAGCAGCCGCGGCTGATCCGGAAGGACTTCGTCGGCAACGCCAACGACAGCGCCTGGCTGGCCAACCCCGAGCAACCGCTGTCCTTCCCCCGGGTGATGGGCGACACGGCGACGCCCCGGTCGCTGCGCACCCAGGAGTTGATCCTGACCGCGCAGAAGCGGATCAACGGCACCGACGGCCTGCCCGGCCGGGGGTTCACGCCGGAGAACATGCGGCAGCTGCTGTTCGCCGACAACAGCCGGGCCGCCGATCTGTCCCTCGACGCCACGGTGGCGATGTGCCGGGCCCAGCCCTTCGGGCTCATCCTGGTGGACGGCCAGCTGGTCAACGTGAGCGAGGCCTGCCCGATCCTGGCCGCCTGGAAGAGCCACGACTTCACGGCCGACAGCCGGGGGTCCTGGCTGTTCGAGAACTACTGGTACGCCCTGCTCGGCGGCCAGTCGGTGGAAAAGCTGCCGTGGCGGATCCCCTTCGACCCCAACGACCCGGTGCACACCCCCAACTCGCTGGATTCCGGAAGCTCCGCCGTCCGCGACGCGTTCGGCCGGACGGTCATCGCCTTCCGCAACGCGGGGATTCCGCTGAACGCGGCGTTGTCGGACATACAGAAGATCACGCGCAACGGCGAGCAGATCCCGATCCACGGGGCGGTCCACGAGCTGGGCGTGCTGAACGTGGTCACCCCCGGCTCGGTCGACGGCAAGATGGACATCACCTTCGGCTCCAGCTTCGTCCAGCAGGTGCGGTTCACCGCCGACGGTCCGCCGCAGACCTCTTCCGTACTGACCTACTCCCAGTCTGCCAACCCGAATTCACCGCACTACGCCGACCAGACCAAGTTGTTCTCGGCAGGCCAGTGGGTGACCGAGCGGTTCACCGAGGAGCAGATCGCGGCCTCGCCGGCATTGGAGGTCAAGGTCCTGAACTGAGACAGAAGGTCCTGAACCGGGACCGGTCTCCCGATCGGTCCCCGCACCCGCGCAACGACAAGGCTCACGAGGGAGCACGCTGTGATGAGGACATCGAGTCGGTGGCGAATGGTGATGGCCCTGATGGCCGCCATAGTGGGAATGGCGCTGCCTGCCGGTTCGGCACAGGCCGCCGAAGGCACCGAACCGCCGAGGATGACGGATGGGTTCGGCCTGACCCAGGTCGACACGACGGTGGGCGGTCCCACCAACTTCTACATCACCGTGACCACACCTGAGGTCTCGGGCAAGCACCACATCAAGATCATCCTGCCGAGCGGTTACTACGACGACCCGGCCAGGCGCTACCCGGTGCTGTACTTCCTGCACGGTTCGCCCGACGACCCGATCCAGCAGAACTACCCGGCGCTGACCACCTCGAACGAGATGATCACCGTCATCCCGGACGGGGGTGCCCGGGGCTGGTACGCCAACTGGCTCAACCAGAGGACCGCGGCCGGTGCCCAGAACTGGGAGAACTTCCACCTCAAGCAGGTGATTCCGTTCATCGACGCGAACCTGCGGACCATCGCCGCCAAGAAGGCCAGGGCCGTCGCCGGTGTCTCCATGGGCGGGTTCGGGGCCCTGCACTACGCCCAGGTCCGCCCCGACCTGTTCGGCCAGACCGCGTCCCTGTCCGGTGACATCGACCTGTCGGTCCGGTCCATGGACCTGCGGATGGCCGTCGTCGCCTCCCTCGTCGGCTACTCCCCCGGCGTGGACAGTGACGCCGCGTTCGGCTCGCCCTACCCGGTGTTCAACGCCGACTGGAGGTTCAACGAGGTGGACCCGGCGGGGCACATGGACAAGCTCGCGGGAGTAGGGGTGTCCATCTACGTGGGCAACGGACGCGGAGACGTGACCGACCTGGAGTTCTGGGTGGAGAGCGCGTCCAAGCACGTCAAGGACAGCATGGACGCCCTGCGCATGCCCTACCACTACGTGGACTACGGCGACGGCGCCGGCTGGGGCACCAACTGCAACGGCGGCCACAACGCCTGGTGCTGGGAAGCGGACCTCCAGGACCTGGTTCCCCGGCTGGAACGGTCCTTCGCCTCCTGACCGCGCGGAGCCGGGCCGCCCCGATCCGGTGGCGGCCCGGTCACCACGGTGGCGCGGTCACCACGGAGACCCGGTCACCTCGGCGCCGTGGTGAGGCCGAGGCCCGCTTCGTCCCCACGCAGGACCAACTGGCGCGTCCACTGCAGCAGCCGGCCCGGAGGAACGCCGAGTTCGTCGGCCAGGCGACGGCGGACCTGGTCGAACACGGTCAGCGCGTCGGCCCGTCGGCCGCTGTGGTACAGCGCCCGCATCAGCATCGCGGCCACCGGCTCGTGCAGGGGGTGGGCCGCGGACAGGGCGAACAGTTCGGCGACCGCTTCGGAATGCTGCCCCAGCCGCAGCTGCCACTCCAGCTTCCGCTGCGCGATGGTGATCCGGCGCTCGGTGAGCCGCAACCGCTCCAGCTCGGCGAGCGGCCCGGGCAGGCCGGCCAGGGGCTCCCCGCGGAACAGGTCCAGCGCCTGCGAACACAGGCGGACCGCCTCCGCCGGTTCTCCCGCCCGGTCGGCCGTCGCGATGTCGGTGACCAGCTTCTCCATGCGGGACACGTCCACGTCGACCAGGCCGGAGACCAGCCGGTAGCCGCACCGTTCGTGCTCGATCACCGCGTCGGGGCGGCCGTCCCCGGTGCGCAGGGTCTTGCGCAGCCGGTAGATGTACACCGGCACCACGTTCGTGACCGGCGAGTCCGCCCCCCATACTCCGTCGAGCAGTTCCTGCTGACCGACCGTGCGGTCCGCGCACAGCGCGAGCGCCGCCAGTACGGCTTGCTGGCGCAGGTGCCCCAGCTTCAGCGGCCGCCCGTCCTGCCATGCCTGCAGCGGTCCGAGCAGGGAGAGCTGCCTCGTCGGTCCGGCATCCCGGCGGGTGGGGGCCCGCGGCGCCGGGTTCGCCGCCTGCGTACGCGGGCCGCTGCCGGGGACGACCAGGCCGCTGTCGAAGGCGTGGACGATGGCGGCGGCCCGGTCGCGCAGCCCGAGTTTCACGAGGACCCGCGCGAGGTGTCCGGCGACGGCGTCCTCGGAAAGGGCGAGAGCGGCAGCTATCTCGTCGTCCCGCAGGCCGCAGCCGACCGCGTGGAGCACCTTGCGCTCCTGGTGCCCGAGCGCAGTGGCGATCGGTCGGCAGGTGGTGGCTGTCGTCGGCATCGCTGCTCCCCGTGCTCCGGGCTGATCGGTTCGGTCGGTCGGTTCCGCAGGTCTGGCGGAAGCCGTCGACAAAGTAGGGGGGAGAGCGCCGGGCCAGGCATCCGGAACGATCCGGAGTGACAGACGCGAAGCCCCCGGCATCCCTGGACACTGCGCCGCCCCCGCAGCGTAGGACCGTTGGCCCATCTGCCCTGCCAGTCAAGGGAGTTGCCGATTCCATCGGCATTTCATCGGTGCGCCCTACTGTCGGCCGCCGACGACGGGAGAGGTTCCGGTGACGACTTTAAGATCATGGTGCGGCAGAGTGCTCCTGCTGCTGATAGCCGGCGCGGCCGCCATCGCCGCGACCGCGCCCACTGCCGCGATGGCGGCCGTCTCGTCCGACCGCGGCGGCCCGATCACCCGTAGCGAGGTGATCTGGCGGGCCCAGTACTGGATGGACCAGCATCCCCCGTACAACCAGCAGGGGTCCGCGCCCGACGCCGGCGGCGATTTCCGCTACCGCACCGACTGTTCCGGTTACGTCTCCATGGCGTGGCATCTGAACGCGAGCCCGAATACCCAAGGGCTGCCCGGATATTCACACGAGATCGCACGGGACGAGTTGCGCGCAGGGGACATTCTCAATTCGTTCTACGACCACACCCTGATCTTCCACAAGTGGGAGGACGATCACGGCGGGTTCTCCTACTACAGCTTCGGCGGAGGTTCCAGCGGCGTAGAGCCTCCGGGGCACTTCCGCACGAACATCAACAACGCCACGATCGACGGTCACCCCAACGGCGACTACAAGGCACTCCGGTACGACAACATCGTCGAGGAGTCCGCAACGCGGCCGCACCCGTACGCCCCGGGCCGGGTCACCTCGGGGCGGTCGGCGGACGGGCGGCTGGAGGCCTTCGCCGCCGGAGCCGACGGCGTGTACCACTCCTGGCAGACCGCGGTGAACGGCGCCTGGTCGCAGTGGCGATTCGAAGGCGGACCCCGC
>NZ_JBGWAB010000174.1:0-13874 GCF_041862025.1 Streptomyces sp. AB3(2024) | reverse complement strand
GCCGGCGAGGCCGACGGCGGCGGCCGCCACCGCACGGGCCCGCCGGGCGCGGGCCTCCAGGGCGTCGGCCACCTTGTGCCGGGTGATCCCGGTGAGCCAGGCGCCGAGCCCGCCCGGACCGGGCCGGTAGCCGTCGCGGCCGCGCCAGGCGGCCAGGAACACCTGCTGGGTCACGTCCTCGGCCTCGCGGTCGTCGCCCAGGGAACGCCGGGCGAGGGAGTGCACCAGGGGCCGCCAGCGCCGGTAGACCGCCTCCACGGCGCCCTCGTCCCCCGCCGTGAACCCGGCGGAGAGGGCGGTGTCCCGGTCGGTGGTGCGGGGAGGGTCGTCCATGACACGAGCGTCGCCACCACCGGGGACGGAGGAAAGTTGCAGCGTTTTCGCAGCGAATGACCGGAGGGGCGCGAACGGCCGGAGGGGAGTGCCCGCCGGGCTACCGGGTGTGCAGCAGCGGCAACAGGGGTCCGGTGCACCACCGTCACCCCCGCCACCACCACCGCCGCCGGGAGCAGCACCTCGCCCACGCTCCACCCGGCCCGCACCAGCAGCGCCCCCGTCAGGCCGCCCGCGAACATGGCCAGTACCGCCAGTCCCCGCCGCGCCCAGGCCCCGCTCCCGTAGCCGAAGGCACTGTCGCGCCCGAGTGCCGAGCCGGCCAGCAGGCCGGTCATGGACCGGGTGGCCAGCGTGGTCGGCACACCGGGCACGTTCACCCGCATGCTCGTCACGTTCCGGATGCCCATGGCCATCGACAGCAGCGCCGCCTCCACCAGGTGCGGCGCCCCCGGATCGCCGAACCGCGGGGTCACCCGCCACCCGCCGGCGGACGCGGCGAGGATCAGCGCCGTCTCGGCGTACAGACCCAGGCACATCCAGCGCCAGCCGCGGCCCTCCGCGGCCGACTCCATCCGGGCCCCGCACACCGCACCCAGCGCGAAGGCCACCAGCGAGACGGCGGCCGGCAGCGAGGGCAGGTTCCCCTGATGAGCCGCCCCGAAGGCCAGGAAGAGGACGTTGCCGGTCTGTATCGCCGTGAACACCGGCCCCAGGGCGAGCAGGCTCACCGCCTCGATCAGGCCGGTGACCGCGGTCAGGGCGAGCATGAGCGCCGTCAGGGAAGGCCGCAGCGCCCGCGCGTCCACCCGTCAGCCCCCGGCCCCGGCGGCCCGTGCGGCACGCGGGAGCGGTCGGCGGGTGTTCACGTCCATGACGCCCGACAGTGGCACGGCCCCCGGTCCGGCGGAAGGCGACATGTGGGAGCGGACGGGGGAGCTTCGACCGGCCCCGGGCGGCCGGCCCGGCCCTTGGCGGCCGGGCCGTGGCCTGTGACGGAGCCGGAGATCGAGCTAGGGTCCGGAGCATGAGTGATCTTCTGCTGGTGCGTCACGGGGAGACGGCCTGGAGCGCGAACGGGCGGCACACGGGCCTCACCGACGTGTCGCTGACCGCGCGCGGGGTCGAGGAGGCCATCTCGCTGGCCCCCTTCTTCCGCGACGGGCAACCCGCCCTGGTGCTGACCAGCCCGCTGAGCCGGGCCGTGGCCACCGCCCGGCTCGCCGGGCTCTGCGACGGGGTCCCCGACCCCGACCTCCACGAATGGGACTACGGCGGCTACGAGGGCGTCACCACCGCCGAGATCCAGCGGACCGTGCCCCACTGGTCGCTGTGGACCGACGGGGTCCCACAGGGCGACGACCACCACCCCGGGGAGAGCGCTGCCCAGGTCGGCGCCCGCGCGGACCGCGCGCTGGCGAGGGCAGCCGCGGTGCTGCGCGAGGACCGCGGCGACGTGGTGCTCGTCGCCCACGGACACTTCCTGCGCGTCCTGACCGCCCGCTACCTCGGCCTGCCCCCCGAGGACGGCAGGCTCTTCCTGCTGCGCACCGGCACGGTCAGCGTGCTGTCCACGGAACACGGACTCCCGGTCGTGGCCGGGTGGAACACCCGCCCCTGAACCACGGCACCGCGCGCCCCCGGCCGGGCCCGTCCGCCTCGCGCGGCCGGGCCGGGTGCGTGACCATGCGTAGATGGACGACGGCGACCACGGCGCAACGGGCAGCACCCTCCCCAAAGCCGAAGCGAGCCTGAAGGCCAACGCCATCGGCTTCCTCGACGCCCTCGTCATCGGCCTGAACTCCACCTCGCCGGCCTACTCCCTGGCCGCCGTCATCGGACCGATCGTGGCCCTCGTCGGCGTCTACGCACCGGGCGTGATGCTCGCGTCCTTCGTCCCGATGCTGCTGATCGCCGCCGCCTTCTACTACCTCAACAAGGTCGACCAGGACTGCGGCACCACCTTCTCCTGGGTGACCCGCGCCATGGGCCCCTGGGCGGGCTGGCTCGGCGGCTGGGCCATCACCATGACCGGCGTACTCGTCATCGGCTCCCTCGCGGACGTCGCCGTCCACTTCGGCCTGCTCGCCGCCGGGCTCGACGGCCTGGCCGCGAACCAGCTGGTCCGGCAGGGCCTGAGCGTCCTGGTGATCCTGGCGATGACCGCCGTCTGCGTCATCGGCACCGAGATGTCCGCCCGGCTCCAGGACGTCCTGATCCTCGCCCAGGTCTTCTTCCTGCTCGCGTTCGCCGTGGTCGCCCTCTACCGCGTCTACGCCGGCACCAGCACGCTCGGCGGCATCCCGCCCTCCCTCAGCTGGCTCAACCCCTTCGGCGCCGGCGGCACCGCGCTCACCGGGGGACTGCTGCTCGGCGTCTTCATCTACTGGGGCTGGGAGTCGGCCGTGAACCTCACCGAGGAGGTCGAGGACTCCGCCACCGCGCCCGGCAAGGCGGGCATCTGGTCCACCATCGTCCTCCTGGTGACCTACCTGTCCGTCGGCTACGCCGTCGTCGCCTACGCCGGTACGCAGTTCCTCGCCGAGAACGCCGGTCAGGAAGAGGCCCTCTTCGCCGTCCTCGCGCACGAGGTGATGGGCGGCTGGGCCTGGATGGTGCTCCTCGCCGTCTGCACCTCCGCCCTCGCCTCCACCCAGACGACGATCATCCCCGCCTCCCGGACCGCCCTGTCGATGGCCCGCCGGCACGCCCTCCCGCCGCACCTCGCGCACATCCACCCCCGCTTCCGCACCCCCGACGTGAGCACCTGGTGGGTGGCCGCCATCGCCATCGTCTGGTACCTCGCCGTCAACCAGATCAGCGAGAACGCCCTCCTCGACTCCCTCACCGCGCTCTCCCTGCTCATCGCCTTCTACTACGCCCTCACCGGCGTGGCCTGCGCCGTCTACTACCGCCGCCACCTGCTGGAGAACGCGCACAACTTCCTCCTCATCGGCCTCGGCCCGCTGGTCGGCGCGGGCCTGCTGACCTGGCTGCTGGTGGAGTCCGTGGGCGACATGTCCAACCCGGCGAACTCCGCGGGCGGGGTCTCCTGGTTCGGCCTCGGCCCGCCCCTCGTCATCGGCATCGGGATCGCCGTCGCCGGCTTCCTCCTCATGTGCTTCTGGCGGATCCGCGACGGCAGGTTCTGGCAGGAGCGCCGGGGCGTCGTCGACCCGGCCCTCGTACGCGGCAGGAAGTCCTGAGGAGGCCGGATGTCCGTGGTCCTGGGTTACGACGAGTCCCCCGGCGCCGAACGCGCCCTGCACGTGGCGCTGGAGGTCGCCACCGCCTTCGGGGAACCCCTGGTCCTCGTCTACGGAGCCGCCGCGCCCGGAGCCACCGGCGAGGAGTACCGGGCCCACCGCGAGGCCGTCCTCCAGGCCGGCCGCAGCGCGCTCGCGCGGGCCGTCGAGGCCGCCGACGAGGCCGGGGTCCCCTCCACCGTGGAGGTGGTCGACGACAAACCCGCCCAGGCACTGCTGGACGCCGCCGAACGCCACGACGCCCGGGTCATCATCGTCGGCACCTGGGGCGACAGCCCGATCCGCGGCGCCCTCCTCGGCTCCACCCCGCACAAGCTGCTGCACCTCTCGCCCGTCCCGGTGCTCTGCGTGCCGACCGCGGACGAGGCTCAGGCCGGGGGCCGGACGGCATGACGAAGCAGAACGGGGCGGGCGGGAGACGCGGGCTGTTCCACGGCCGGGACCGGGCGGTGATCGCGGCCGCCGCGATCTCGATGCTGCTGGTCCAGATGGACTGGTTCGCCCTCAACCTGATGCTCCCCGTCATCGGGCGCGAGTTCGACACCCCCACCACCAACCTCCAGTGGCTGGTCAGCGGTTACATGCTGACCCTCGGCGCCCTGATGGTCACCGGCGGCCGCTCCGCCGACCTCTTCGGCAGGCGGCGGATCCTCGTCTGCGGGCTCACCGGCTTCGCCCTCGTCTCGGTGGTGTGCGCCGCCGCGCGCAACACCGCCTGGCTCACCTCCGGACGTTTCGTGCAGGGCTGCACCGCCGCACTGATCCTCCCCGTGTCCGTCGCCGTGGTCACCGCGTATTTCCGGGACGAACGGCAGGGCCGCGCCGTCGGCACCGTCCTCGCCTTCAGCGCCATCGGGATCGCCCTGGGCCCCTTCGTCGGCGGGGCCTTCGCCGAGCACGTCAGCTGGCGCGCCGTGTTCCTGCTCAACGTGCCCTTCGCCCTCGCCGCGGCCCTGCTCCTGCTGCGCTTCGTTCCCGAGACCCGGGACGAGGAGGCCGGGCGCGGCCTGGACCTGCCCGGCGTGGTGACCCTCGCGGGCGGCCTGACGGCCCTGATGACCGGCGTGGACCAGGGCGCGCACTGGGGGTGGGGCTCCCCGGCGACCCTGGGCTGCTTCATCGGCGGCGCCGTTCTGCTGGCCGTGTTCGTCCTGATCGAGCGGCGCAGCCCGCAGCCCCTCCTGGACCTGGAACTCCTGCACAACGGCCCCTTCGTCGCCGTCACCCTCGCCGGGTCCGTGTCCAACGTCGTGTACTGCCTCGTCGCCGTGTTCTCGGCCCTCTACCTCCAGCAGGCGCGCGGGCTCTCGCCCCTCGACTCCGGGCTGATCTTCCTGGCCCTGTCCGTCGGCGCCGGAGCCGCCAGCTACTGGTCCGGCCACCTCGCCCTGCGCGTGCGCCCCGAGCGGCTGATGGCCGCCGGGATGCTGCTGAGCGGAGTCAGCCTGTTCGTCCTGACGCTGGTGACCTCGCTCGTCGTCTACACCGCCGTGTTCGCGGTGGTCGGCGTGGGCGTCGGCCTCGGCTGGGCACTGACCAACGTCGCCACCCAGTCCTACGTCCCGCCCGGTCGCCTCGCGGCCGCCTCCGGGCTCGTCCTGACCTCCCTCGTCCTGCTGGGGGCCGTCGCGGTGGCCGTCGCCTCCACCGTCCTGGAGGTGATCAGCGGCTCCGTCGCGGGTGCCGCCTCGGACGGCTCCGCCATCGAGACCGTCCTGCGCGCGGCCGCCCTGCTGGCCGTGCTGGGCGCCGCGGGGATGGCCGCCGTCGTCCGCCGGGTTCCGGCCCCGGCCGCCGTCGCGGAGAGTCCCTAGGACCGCGACGGCGGAGACACGGCCCCGGAGACAGGGCCCCGGCGATATGGTCCCGGTGACCCGCCCCCGGTGGCTCAGCTTCCGAACACCCCCGACAGGTACGCCGACAGCTCCCCGGCCGCCGGCGGGCACAGCCGGGCCCCGAGGTGGCCGTCCGGCCGGACCACGAAGGCGGTCGGCTCGCGGACCCCGTAGACCCGGCGGAACTCGCCGAGCCCGTCGAGGTACACCGGCATCGGGGCCCAGGCGGGCGCGGTCCCGCCCTCGGTGAGGACCGCGTACGCCGTGAGCCGTCCCGCGGGCAACCCGCCGGTCAGTGCGGCGAGTTCGGGGACGCAAGGGGCCTGCGGGCCGTCGGCGCAGACCAGCAGCACGTGCTCGCTGCCGCGCAACAGCTCGTGCAGGCGCAAGGGCCCGCTCTCGATGCGCCCGATCAGCCCGGCGCAGTCGGGGGCGCGATCTCCGGGGCGCGGTCCGGGGCCGGCGCCGTCCGGATCCGGCGGGCGCACGAGCGGGCTGTCCGGGTAGTTGACGAGCAGCTGCGCCTCGCGCATCAGTACGGTGGTCAGGTCCTCGCCACCGGCCCGCACGCCCTGGTTGGCGTGCCGCACGGTCCGCCCGACGACCTCTTCGCCGACCGGTCGGCGCTCGGCGTCGTAACTGGCCGTCAGTCGCGGGTGCGCGGTCCCGTCGACGGCCAGGGCCAGCTTCCAGGCCAGGTTCCAGGCGTCCTGGATACCGGTGTTCATGCCCTGCGCGCCGGTCGGGGGATGGATGTGCGCCGCGTCCCCGGCGACGAAGACCCGCCCGTCCCCGTACCGGTCGACGATCCGGTGGCTGATCCGGAAGACCGAGGACCAGCGCAGGTCGGAGGCAGTCACCGGCTGCGGCGACAGACGGTCCAGGACCGCCTGCACGTGGGACAGCCCGGGAGCCCGGCCGCCCTCCAGGCCGTGTGCCACCCCGTCCTCGCCGACCGGCGGGGAGGACAGCTCCGGCGGCACCAGCATCGACGCCCGGTACCGGCCCGGACCCGGCAGGGGAATGCACACGAGCAGGTCGTCCAGGGCGCCGGTGGCATCGTGGTGCAGGGACCGGACCCCGTACGCGGGCGGCAGGTCCCAGTCCACCACCACGTCGGCCAGCATGTACTCCTCGGGGAACGCCCCGCCCTCGAAGGTGAGGCCGAGCCCCCTGCGGACCGTGCTGTGGGCCCCGTCGCACCCCACCAGGAACCGGGCGCGCACCTCCTCCTCGCCGTCCGGTCCGACGAGCCGGCAGGTCACCCCGTCGGCGTCCTGCGCGAAGGACACCAGTTCGGTGCGCCGCTCGATCCGGGTGTCGAAACGGGCGAGGAACCCCTCCAGGAGCTGCTCGGTCTCGTTCTGCGGCAGCGCGGCGAAACCGTAGGGGACGTCGGCCGGCAGCGTCATCTCCAACCGGTCCCGCTCGCGGCCGTCGACGTACACCAGCTGCCCGCGCATCGGGATCGCGGCGTCCAGTACGGCCCGCACCAGCCCCATCCGGTCCCACAGTTCCAGCGTGCGCGGCTGGATGCCCACCGCCTTCGCGTACGGCATCCGCTCCGCCAGCCGGTCCACGAGCCGGCAGCCGACCCCGCGCCGGCGCAGCTCGATCGCCGCGGTCAGCCCCACCGGGCCCGCGCCCGCGACCAGAACGTCCACCGGTGCGCCGTGCACCCTCCCATGGTCGCCGCCGGTCCGGACCCCGGCGACCGGAGCGCGCCCCACCTCGCCGGCCACGACACTAGACCTCGTCGTGCGCCCGGATGGCCTCCCGCAGCCGCCGGGCCGCCCGCCCCGGCTCGCCGCGCTGCTGCTCCAGCAGCGCGGCGGCGATCGCGTCCAGCTTCTGCTGGATCGCGTGCTCCGCGCGCCGTTCGGCGTTCTTCAGCAGGGCCAGCAGCAGGAGCGACACCGCCGTCATCATGTCGCCCGCGAACAGCTGCCAGCCCAGGGGCAGGCCCGCGAGGTGCACCACCACACCGGCGACGAGTGCCAGGCACACCACGGAGAACGCCGCCGAGCTCGTGAAATTGGAGGCGAGCTCGGCCAGCTTCCCGAAACGGCCGATCCGCCCGTCGCCGTGCCTCTCCGCCGGATGCTCGAAGCTCATGCCCGGCGACTGCCCACCGCGGGGCCCCGTACACCTCGTACGGGCTCCGGGCGCGACTGCGCGGGCGTCGGCGGAGCTCCTCGACGGGCCCCCGCCGGGGCGCCGCACGTGCCATGCTCGTGGCATGGACAGCGATGCCGCCTCTGTCGGCGAGGGCACGGCACCCGAGGTCCTCGCGCTGGCCAGGACCGTCGCCAGGCTGCGCTCCGAGGTCGTGGACCTGAAGGGCGTCATCGCGACCGCGGTCGTCGTGGAGCGGGCCGAGGGCGTGCTCATGGGCCGGCTGGGGATCTCCGCCGAGGCCGCCCACGAGCGGCTCGTCGAGCACGCCGCGCTGCGGGGCCGCAGCGTCCTGGAAGAGTGCTGGATCATCCTGGGACGGGCGGGCGCGGAGTCCACGCCGCCGTCCCCACCGGATCCGCCCCCGCCCGCGCCGGTGCCGACCACTTCGTCCCTCCGTACCCGCGAACCGACCGGCCCGGCGGCCGCCGCCACGATCCTGGCCCGGCTGGCCGAAGGGCTGGTGGGCGCGCGCACCGGCGACGACGTCGCCGAGCTGCTCCGCGGGGAGCTGTCCCCGGCGGCGGTCCCGGACCTGGACGGCGTGATGATCTACGTGACGACCTCCGGCGGCGCCCTGGAGCTGGTGGGCCACGCCGGTGTGGGCGACGTGGTGGCCGGCCAGTGGCGCCACGTCCCGCCGCTCGGCGGGCTCGCGGCCCTGCAGGCCCTCACCGGCGGCCATCCGGTGTGGCTACAGGATCCGGTCCGCGACGCCCGGCGCCACCTGCTGATCGGCCCACCGGACCGCTGGCCCGCGCGCGCCTGGCTGCCCGTGTCCCGCGACGGTGCGCCCGGGGCCGTCATCGGCTTCCTGCGGACCGGACCGGGGCCTTTCGACCCGCCCACCAGGGACCTGCTGCGGCGCGCCGTACGGCTCTGCGGCGGCCCGTTCCGCGCGTTCGAACGCTCCGGCCGCACCCGGCCCGACGGCGCGGCGGAGGCCGGCGTGGCCCCTCCCGACGCGGACGCCGTCCAGCGGATCCTCGACGCCCTGGCGGGGCCCGCGGTCCTGCTCACCCCCCTGCGCGGGGCCGCCGGCGAAGTGGAGGACTACCGGATCGACGCGGCCGCCCCGGACTCCGTCGACGTGGCCGGACGCCGGGGCCGGGAACTCGTGGGCCTGCGCGTCCTGGAGACGTACCCCACCGTGGCGGGCACCGCCGTGTGGGAGGGCTACCTGGACGCGCTGACGACGGGGAGGCCGTACGAGGGCGAACCGTTCACCTACGAGGAGGTGCTCGCCGGGGTCCCGAAGCGGTCCGTGTACTCGGTACGGGCGACCGCGATGGGTGAACACCTGGTCGTGTCCTGGGTCCGCCACGACGGAGAGGAGCGGGAAGTCCGGCGCCTGGCGGACATGCAGCGGCTGGGCAACCTCGGCTGGGCGGGCTGGAACCCGGTGACGCGGACGGCCGTCTGGTCCGACCAGGTCTACGCGATCTTCGAGCGCGACCCCGCCCTGGGGCCGGTCCGGCTGGAGGACCTGCCCCGCCACCTGCCGACGGCGGACCGGCCCGCCGTGAGCGCGGCGGTCGCCCGGCTGCTGGGCCGGGGCGAGTCCGTGGACGAGGCCTTCCGCATCAACACCCCCCACGGCGTGCGCCACGTCCGGATGGTCGCCGAGGCACAGACGGACGCCGACGGCCGCCCGGTCGAGGTCCACGGACTCCTCCAGGACGTCACCGCCCGGCAGGACGCCGAGCTCGCCCTGCTGGAGAGCGAACGCGACGTCCTCGTCCAACGCGGCAGGTTCGAAGCGGAGCGCGCGCTCGCCGCCCGTCTCCAGAACACCCTGCTGCCCATCCCCGAACAGTCCCTGGAACTCGCCGGTCTCTGCGTCGACGTCGCCTACGTGCCCGCCGACAGCGGGATCAACGTCGGCGGGGACTGGTACAGCGCCATCGAACTCCCCGACCGCAGCGCCCTGTTCGTGGTCGGGGACGTCGCGGGCCACGGGCTGCCCGCCGTCGGCACCATGGCCCAGCTGCGGTTCACCGCCAAGGGAATGACCATCACGGGGTCGGCGCTGCCCGACGTCCTGGCCCGGCTCAACCGGCTGCTGCTCCACACCGCCGCCGACCCGTCCCAAGGCGCCACCGCCACCATGGTGATGGGCCGCTACCGGCCCTCGGACGGGCGCCTGGCCTGGGTACGGGCCGGGCACCTGCCGCCCCTGCTGATCCGCGGAGACGAGGCGCGCTTCCTGCCGCAGCCGAAGGGCCTCCTCCTCGGAGCCGCCTTCGGGTCCGAGTACGGACAGTCCGTGACCGATCTGCTGCCCGGTGACCATCTGCTGCTCTACACCGACGGTCTCGTCGAGGAGCCGGGGGAGGACATCGAAGCAGGCCTCGCCCGGCTCGCCGACACCGCCCTGCGCCTCGTGTGCGAGGGCCGGGGCGGAACCCTCGCCCGGACCCTCGCCGCCCTGCGGCCGCGCCACCGCGACGACATCTGCGTACTGCACCTCCACGTCCCCGACGACGCCTGAACCGGGACGGCGGCGCACGCAGGGGGCCCGGACACCGGGGACCTCCGGTGTCCGGGCCCGTGGGGCTCGACGGGTGCCGCGGGTGCGCCGGGCGGCCGGCTACGCGGCTTCGGGGCTCAGGGCGTTGTCGGCATGGGCCTGCACCGCGGAGCGGAAGGCCGTCATGCAGGGCGCGCAGTAGCGCTCGCCGGTCGTCTCCGCCGATATGGCGGGGACGGCGGGCGGTGGCGGGGCGTGCCGGCCGCAGAGGGTGCCGGAGGAAGGATCCTTGGCGAGGACGTGCCACAGGAGCTCACCCCGGCCGTCCGGGGATTCAGCGCGCATTTCGTACATGAGGACGCCTTTCCGCGCTTGCGTGGGTGGGCGGAAAACCGCCCGCTGTCCCATGAGAGCCCCCGATCGGCCGAGCGGCCACCGGACTTCGGCCGACCGGGGGAATCCGGCGCGCGGGAGGTTTGACGCCGGCCCGGTGGGTCAGACGGCGAGGCCGGTCTCGTCCATTCCCCGCGGAGCGTGGTGGGCGCCGTCCGCGAGGCGCAGTTCCGCGGCGCGGAGCGCCTCGTGCGCCGTGGGGCGGCCCATCAGCACGCACAGCGTGTACACGGCGTCGTCCATCGCCCGGCGGGCGTCCGCGTCCGCCGGGTCGGCCCACAGCCACGCCCGGCATCCCCGGAAGCGGCCGAGGGCCTCCTGCGTCCGCTCCCGGCTCGGCACCAGCGGCCGGGCCGGAGCGGTCCCCGCCCCGCCGCCGTCGGCCCCCGCCGTCCGGGCCGCCTCGACGGCCCGCCGCAGGGCCCGCTCCACTCCCTTGGGCGCCTTCACGCCCCACGCCGCGGCGGCC
Source organism: Streptomyces sp. AB3(2024) (assembly GCF_041862025.1). Taxonomy (NCBI): domain Bacteria; kingdom Bacillati; phylum Actinomycetota; class Actinomycetes; order Kitasatosporales; family Streptomycetaceae; genus Streptomyces; species Streptomyces sp. AB3(2024). The sequence goes on along the minus strand of NZ_JBGWAB010000174.1, from coordinate 2,933 downwards.
ATCGCCGCCGCCAGCCCCTCGACGCCGATGTGCGCCGCCGCGGCCGCGGCGGCCAGTACGCGGTGCGCCTCCCGTGCCGGACAAGGAGTCACCACCATCACCACGCCCACCGCCCACGCGGTCGCGCACGGGGCGGAGGCTTCGCGTCCGCCGATCTGAGGAATGTGAGGAAACGCCACCGGATGATCCCTTCAACCCAAGGCCGAGCGCGCACATGTCCGCACGTATGGAAGGTATGCCCGCCTCGAAACCGGTCGGCACCCCCACGCCGCCCCGACTCCCGCCGCCCGGCCCGCCCCGCCGCCCCCGGCCGCCGCCGGGCGCGCTGCGTCCGATCGGGCGGGCGCTGCCGAGCCTTACCGTCCCCACGGCCCGGCAGGGCTACGGTGGGCCGGTTCCGTACGCCGCGCGGCAGAGGAGACGTGGGACCGGTGTCGACATCCAGCCATGAGCTCGCGGGCGTGCCCTGCTGGGTCAGCCTGATGACCCGGGACCTCCCGGCCGGCCAGGAGTTCTACGCCGCGGTGATGGGGTGGGAGTTCCGCGACACCGGGGACGGCCTCTCGGTGGCCTTCCGGGACGGGACGCCCGTGGCGGGCATCGGCGCGCCGGCCCCCTCGCCCGGTCTCCCCGTGGGCTGGACCCCGTACTTCGCCGTCGACGACGCCGACGTGACCGCCGCACGGGTGCGCGAACGCGGCGCGACCGTGGCCGTCGGCCCGCTCCCCTTCGGTACGGGCCGCGCCGCCCTGGCCGCCGACCCCGACGGCGCCGTCTTCGGCTTCTGGCAGGGCGGTGTCATCCCCGACTGGAGCGTGGGACGGGGCTCCGCCCCCGCCTGGCTCGAACTGCGCACCCGAGACGCCTTCGCCGCCGCGATCTTCTACGGCCAGGTCCTCGACTGGGCCGACGACAGCACGGGCTGCTGCACCGTCTCCTACGAGCACGACCGCGTGGTCCTGCGGCACGGCCGGGACACCGTCGCCCGGATCACCGGCGGCGCCGTCGAGGCGGATCCGGACCCGCACGTCCGCCCCCGCTGGCACACCCACTTCCACGTCCCCGACCTCGAAGCCGCCGTCGAGCGGGCGACGGCCCTCGGCGGAACCGTCGCCTCCCCGGTCCACACCACGGGCACCAGCCGCTCCGTCACCCTGCGCGACCCCGACGGGGCCCTCTTCACCGCGGTGGCCCCCAACACCGGCTGACGCCCCCGCGCGGCCCGCCGGGGTGCGGCCCCCGTCGCAGCCTGGGTGGCCGGAGCCGCACCCCGTACGGCCGAACGTACCCGCCCTCGGGCCGTCCTGGTCCGCCGGCCGGAGCCCGGTCGATTTCCGGCCGCCCCGACTGTGCCAATGGCCCAGTGGCGGGGGGCCCGCTTGAGCCAGTGGGCCTCCGGATGGTTATCTGTGGCGTATCCATGTACTTACGGCGCCACGCAGCGCCGGACGGCAACGAGGCCGGTCCGGACCGTGGCGCCTTCGCCGTGCCCCCACACCGCCCACCACCCCCGGGCGGCAGGCGGCCCGGCGTGCTCCATCGCAAGGGGGGCGGCACACCGCCGTGAAGAGAATGTTCGTGGCTCCGGACCCGGGGCGCACCAGACTCAGGAACTCACTGCGCGCGGTCGTCGGCGTGGGACTCGCCGTCGTCACGGCCGAACTGGCGGGCCTTTCCCTGACCGCCTCCATCACCGGTGGACTCGCCGCCCTGCTGGCGCTGTTCACCGTCCTCGACGCGGACGTCCGCGCCCAACGGGTGACGACCGCCCTGCTGCCCGCCGCCGGTTTCCCGGTCCTGGCGCTGGCCACCACCCTGCACGGGATGCCCCAGGCCCGGGACGCGGGCTTCCTCGCCGTGGTCTTCGCCGGGGTGTACGCCCGCCGCTGGGGACCGCGCGGCCACGCCCTCGGCGTCTTCGCCTTCATGATGTTCTTCGTCACCCAGTTCCTGCACGCCGTGCCCGCCCAGCTCCCGGAACTGTTCGCGGCCGTCGGGCTGGCGCTGCTGTCCGCGGGGGCCGCGCGCTTCGTCCTGTGGCCCATCGAGCGCCGCACCCCGCCCCCGGCCGCCCCGCCGGGCCTGCCCGGCACCGGCCTGGCCCGGCCCACCACCCGGCAGGCCTTCCAGGCCACCGCCGCCTGCGGATTCGCCCTCGCCCTCGGACAGGCGCTCTCCGAGGACCGCTGGTACTGGGCCGTCGGCACCGCCTGGTGGATCTTCGTCAACACCGCCTCGCGCGGGGAGACCCTGGTCCGCGGATTCCGCCGGGTGCTGGGCACCGTCATCGGCATCGCGGCCGGACTGCTGATCGCCGTACCGCTGCACGGAGCGCCCGCGCCCACCGCCGCCCTCGTCGCGGTGTGCGTCTTCGGCATCTTCTACACGGCCGCGCCCTCGTACTCCTGGATGATGTTCTTCGTCACCGTCATGGCCGGCCTCCTCTACGGGCTCCTCGGCGTCCTGCACCCCGGCCTGCTGCTGCTCCGCTTCCAGGAGACGGCCGTCGGCGCGCTGGGCGCGTCGCTCGCCGTGATCCTGGTCCTCCCGGTCACGACGCACGCCGCCAACGACGCCTGGATCCAGCGCGCGCTGCACTGCGTACGGGCGTCCACTGCCGCCTCCCTCGACCGCCTCGCGGGTGACCCGGACGCCGATCCCGCCCCCCACGCCGCCGAGCTGGAGCTGCTGCTGGGCCGGGTGCGGATGGCCCTCGCGCCGCTGGTCCACCCGCTGAGCCCGCTGCGCGCCCGCAAGGCCCGCGCCCGGCAGGTGCTGGCGCTGCTCGACGACTGCGCCCGCGAGGTGCGCGGGCTCGTGGCCGTCGCCGCCGACCCGCAGGCCTCGCACGACGCCCGGCTCGCCGCCGCCTGCTGGCGCGTGGAGGCCGCCGTCGAGGCGCTCACCGCCCCGCAGGGCACCGCCGGGCCGGA